>NZ_JBYCLG010000209.1:0-7674 GCF_057473785.1 Mycobacterium sp. TH-M103 | reverse complement strand
ACGGTGAGCGTCGCCTTGCGCAGCGTCTCCGCGGTGATCGTCACGTGCGCGAACGGAACTCGGGCCGCCACGCCGTTGACGAGCTGCAGCGTCCTCTGGCCCAGGCCGCTGAGGTCGGTCGTCCGGACCCAGCCGGCGATGCCCTCGACCATGCGCGAGATCTGAGCGATCGCCAGGACGACCAGCAGGCCGATCGGCGCGATCACGCTGGCCAGCGCCGACAGCAGGGTGCACGCGGCCGACAACCCGGTGCCCAGGCGCCTGTTGAACCACAGGAACAGTGGCGTGAACAGGTATGCCCCCACCGCGGCCACCACGATGAGCACGAAGTAGTCGCGCAGAAAATACGCACCGAACAGCAGCGCGACCACCGTGATGACCGCGAGGGCACGCTTTTGAGTGAGCGTGAATTCGGTGTTCACCGGACCGCCTCCGCCTCGCCGTTGAGCGCAACCTTAAACCCCGGTGACGGGCTGCGGCGGCGTCTAGCGAGTGGCCGCCGGCACCCGGCTCTTCATCTGTTCGAACAGCTCGACGTAGTAGGGCAGGCATTCGGTCAGCGCCTGCTCGGTGGTGAACTTGGGCCGATATCCGAGGTCCCGGGTCGCCTTGGCGATCGAGAAGAAGTTGTCCAGGTACAACCGCTCGACCGCGAGGGGCTCCAGCAGCGGCGCGGGCATGCCGAACCTGAAATGCAGTCGCTGCCAAACGGTCATCGCCGCCCGCACCATCGGCCCGTTCACCCGCACCCGGGGCCAGGGCTGCCCGCACGCCTCCACCACCGGCCGGGCGAACTCGAACATGTTGATCGGGTCGTCGTCGTTGATGAAGTAGGCCTGGCCGGGTGCGGTGCCGCCGGGCACCAGATGCTCGGCGGCCAGGATGAAACCGTGAATCAGGTTGTGCACGTAGGAGTTGTCCAACCGCGCCGACTTGCGGCCGATCAGCACCTTGACGTGGCCGGCGATCACGCTCTCGAACAGCTTGCGGAACATCGTCTGGTCCCCGCGACCCCAGATGCCGCTGGGCCGGATCGCGCACGTCAGCATGCCGTCGATTCCGTTCTGGGACAGCACGAATCGCTCGGCGACCACCTTGGTCTCGGTGTAGAGGTCGTTGAATCGTGCGGTGTAGGGCAGCGTCTCGTCGCCGCCGGCGATGTTCTGGCCGCCCATCACCACGCTGTTGGACGAGGTGTAGACGAACCGCTTCACCCCGGCCGCCTGCCCGGCGCGCACCAGGTTCTCGGTGCCGCCGACGTTGACCGCGAAGCTGCGCTGTCGGTACGCGTCGGTCACCGACGCGCCCCCCATCAACTCGATCAGGGCAGCGGTGTGGAACACCGTGTCGATGTCCTCGATCGCCCCGGCGCACACGGTCGTGTCGGTGATGTCCCCCTCGACGACGTCCAGGCCGGGATGCGGGGGCAGCGGCGAGGGCGCGCGGTCGAAGGAACGGACCCGGTACCCGCGGTCGAGCAGCGTGGTGACCAGGTTGGCGCCGACGAACCCCGACCCGCCGGTGACCAGGACACGGCCGAGTTCGGTTGTCAGTGATGCATCGCCCATGGGCGAAGCTTAACTGAAACACGTTCCAGTTCGGGCGCGCACTCAGGCGTCGTCGGCCTCGCCGGCGGCGAGCGCGTCCTCGATGCGTTGCCGGGCGCCAGCTAAGTGCTCCTCGCAGCGTTTCGCCAGTTGTTCGCCCCTTTCCCACAGCTGTAGCGACGCGTCGAGGTCCAATCCGCCCTGCTCCAGGAGGCG
Organism: Mycobacterium sp. TH-M103; assembly: GCF_057473785.1. Taxonomy (NCBI): domain Bacteria; kingdom Bacillati; phylum Actinomycetota; class Actinomycetes; order Mycobacteriales; family Mycobacteriaceae; genus Mycobacterium; species Mycobacterium sp. TH-M103. Next base: position 5,911 of record NZ_JBYCLG010000209.1, on the reverse strand, counting down.
CACGACCTCGATCAACTCGTCCCGGCAGGCCTCGTAGCCGAGCTCACTAATGGGCGTAATCGGCCGGTCCCCTCTGCTGTCGTCGTCAGGCGCCATCTGTCTGCCCCTCGCTCACCGCGGCCACGGCACCGTTGGCGACCCGTACCCGCAACCGGGTGCCCGCCGGCGCGTCGTCGACCGACCGCAGCACCGCAGCGGGCCCCGCGGCGGTCACCGTCTGCACCACCGCGTAGCCGCGGGCCAGGGTGGCCGCCGGCCCCAGCGTCGTCAGCCGCGCGCGCAGGTGCCCCACGCGCTCCGCCTCGGCCGCGACCAGCCGGGTGATGTCGCGGCGCACCGCCGAACGCGCGCGGTGGACCTCGTCGGCGCGGGCCGTCAGCGCCCCCAACGGCTCGGCCAGCACCGGGCGGCTCCGCAACTGGGTCAGCAGGCGCTGTTCCCGCGACACCCAACTGCGCAGCGCCTGCGCGCTGCGCCGGCGCAACTCGTCGACCAGGCGCTGCTCGGCGGCGGTGTCGGGAACCACCCTCTTGGCCGCGTCGGTGGGGGTGGCGGCGCGCACGTCGGCAACCAGGTCGCACAGCGGGTTGTCGGGCTCGTGGCCGACGGCGCTGATGACCGGCGTGCGGCATGCCGCGATGGCGCGGCACAGCGTCTCGTCGGAGAACGGCAACAGGTCCTCGACGCTGCCGCCGCCGCGGGCCACCACGATCACGTCGACGGCGGCGTCGCGGTCGAGCTCGCCCAGTGCCTCGACGATCTGCGGGACGGCGTTGGGCCCCTGCACGGCGGTGTTGCGCACGGCGAAGCGGACCCCGGGCCAGCGCGCCCGCGCCACCGCGATCACGTCGTGTTCGGCGGCGCTGGCCCGGCCGGTGATCAACCCGACCGTGTTGGGCAGGAAGGGCAGCGGCCGCTTGAGCCGGGGATCGAAAAGCCCTTCGGTATCCAGCAGCCGGCGCAGCCGGTCGATGCGGGCCAGCAGCTCACCGATGCCCACCGCGCGGATCTCGCTGAGCCGCAAGGAAAACGTGCCCCGACCGGTGTAGAAGGACGGTTTGCCGCACACCACCACCTGGGTGCCTTCGGCCAGTTTCACCGGCGCGCCCAGCACCAGGTCGCGCGGGCAGGTCACGGTCAGCGACATGTCGGCGGCCGGGTCGCGCAGCACCATGAACACGGTCTTGGAGTCGGCCCGCAGGTTGACCTGGGCCAGCTGCCCCTCCACCCAGACCGTGCCCAGCCTGTCGATCCAGCCCGCGACACGTACCGCCACCGCGCGAACCGGAAACGGGTTCTCGGCCGAGTTCGCCTGCGGATTCGCCGCTGGTGTCACTTGGCGTTCGCGCGGGTGATCCTGTTGGCGAGCAGCGTCTGGAACGGGGCCCGGGCCTTGGTGGCCTGCTCGTAGGCCAGCAGGGATTCGAGGTCCTCGACGCTCAGCGACGGCAGCCGGGCGCGCAACTGGGCCAGCGTCAGCGTGGCGTACCCGATGTCGGCCGCCACCGCCGGTTCTGGTGCCGCCGCGCCGCCCCCCGGCCGCTTGGACCGCCCGCCGGCCTTGCCCGGCGTGTCGGCAAGCCCGCCCTCGGCGGCCTCGGTCACCGAGTACAGCGCGAATCGCCCCTCGGTCAGGCGATCGGTGCCGCCCTCACCCGCACCGGGCGCTGCGGGCGTCGCGGCGGTCTCGGGCACGTCCTCGTCGAACGTCGCCCACTCCGGCTTCTCCTCCTTCGGCGGAAAGATCGACTCCAGCGTGCTGTCGCCCTTGATCACGAGCTCGGCCAGGTTCTGCTGAAAGCGCATCACGACTTGGGCGGCCTGGCTGGCCAGCGTCATCGGGTACATCAGGATGGTCTTCGGCAGCCTGATCGTTTCCTCGACGCAGACCGTCGCCGCGCCGACCAGCAGCCGAACCCCATACGGTGCAGGAGACATGGGTCCAAGACTGCCTCAACCGGCGGCCAACGCCAAGCCCGGCGCCGCGGCGCGGCGCCGCCGTGTGCCCTTCCGGCCGCCGAAACGTACCCTGAGTGTCATGCCACCGACTGTCGACATGGGGATTCCCGGTGCCTCCACGACCGGGCGATCGGGAGCCGACGACCCGACCCGCAAGCGGGTGCTCCTGGCGGAGCCGCGCGGCTACTGCGCTGGTGTCGACCGGGCCATCGAGACCGTCGAACGGGCGCTGGAACGGCACGGCGCGCCCGTCTACGTGCGGCACGAGATCGTGCACAACCGGCACGTGGTCGAGACCCTGCAGCAGGCCGGCGCGGTGTTCGTCGAGGAAACAGACGAGGTTCCCGAGGGCGCCATCGTGGTGTTCTCCGCGCACGGGGTCGCGCCGACGGTGTATGCCGCGGCCGCCGAACGGAACCTGCAGACCATCGACGCCACCTGCCCGCTGGTGACCAAGGTGCACAACGAGGCCAGGCGCTTCGCCCGCGACGACTACGACATCCTGCTGATCGGCCACGAGGGCCACGAGGAGGTCATCGGCACCGCCGGGGAGGCGCCCGAGCACGTGCAGCTGGTCGACGGCGTTGCCGCGGCCGACAACGTGACCGTGCGCGACGAGGACAAGGTCGTCTGGCTGTCCCAGACCACCCTGTCGGTGGACGAGACCATGGAGATCGTCGAGCGGCTGCGGCAGCGTTTCCCGAAGCTGCAGGATCCGCCCAGCGACGACATCTGCTACGCCACCCAGAACCGGCAGGTGGCGGTCAAGGCGATGGCTCCCAAGTGCGAGCTGGTGATCGTCGTGGGGTCCCGCAACTCGTCGAATTCGGTGCGGCTGGTCGAGGTTGCCCTGGGCGGCGGCGCGGGAGCCGCTCACCTGGTCGACTGGGCCGACGACATCGACCCGGCGTGGCTGGAGGGCGTCACGACGGTGGGTGTCACCTCGGGTGCATCGGTCCCGGAGGTGCTGGTGCGCGGGGTGCTCGAGCGGCTCGCCGACAATGGCTTCGACGTGGTCCAGCCGGTGACGACCGCCCAGGAAACCCTGGTGTTCGCCCTGCCCAGGGAGATCCGCTAGGAACAGCTAGGCGTCGTGCTCCCAGGATTCGGCCGGGAACCGGCCGTTCGAGCGGGATCGCGGACGGTACTGGCCCCGCGGCTCGGCCCTCGACTCGTCCACCGGTGCTGTCGCGCGGTAGCGGACCTGCGATATCGGGTGGTGCGTGGATTCGGCGCCGTTGGTGGCGCGGCGCCGCTTCGGTTCGCCGGCCGGCTCGTGGCGGCGGTCGTAGCGCTCATGGGTGTCGTAGCGGCCGTAACGCTCGGACGCCCCCGGCAGGTCATACCTGTCGTAGCCGTCGAAGCGGCTGCTGCGCGGCGCCGGCCGTTCGTAGGGGCTGCGACGGGGGCGGGGCTCCCTGGGCGGCAGCTGGCCGCGCGGGTCCGAGTCGGGCTCAGGGCGCGGGCGGCGCCGCGAGCGACGGGGAGGCTGCGCGGCGTCGTAATCGCGCGCCGGAGCCGCGCCCCGGCGGCTTGACCGCCGCGGCCGCTCGGCCGTCGCTCCCCGCTCGTCGTCGAGTGGCTGTCGGGCGTGCCGGGAACGGCCGCGGGTGGTGCGTGTCGTCGTTCGGGTGCCGCGCGCCGACCGCCGGCGGGCGGTCGAGGCGGTGGTTCCCGCGCGGCTCCGGCGCGCGCCGGAGGAGCGGGACTCGTCGGCGTCTTCGCCGTCGGCCCTGGGCCGCAGCAGCGCGTGCAGCCGGGCGGCGATGTCCTTGACAACGGAGTGCGCGGCCGGTGCCGAGGCGTCGGCGTCGTCGGCGTTGCCGGCCTTGTCGGCCGCGATCAGCCGGTGCGACATTCCGAAGTACCACCGGAGCAGCCCGATCAGCAGGACGCCGCCGGCGGTGCCCAGCATCAGCGGGAACCGCTCGATCAGCGGGTAGCCGCAGTTGATCAGCAGGTCTTTGAGGTGGCCGATCTTGCCCCCGTGGAACAGCCAGTAGGCGCCCGGCACCGCGCAGAACAGGATCAGCGGCGGCTGGATGACGGCGGTGAACAGGCCCTCTTGCCGCACGGCCAGCACCGCGGCCACACACCCGGCGATGTAGAAGCCGGCGAAGACGTGGGTCAGCTCCTTGTGGCCGGCGTCGATTCCGTAGCCGACGGCGGTCGCGGTGACGGCGATGAGCAGGGCCGTCCACCAGGGCACACCTGGGATGTTGGGGTGGACCGAGCGATGGGCGGTCTCCACCGCCGACCTTGCCCGCTGTGCTGACACACGTAGACCGTACCGGCAATGACCCCAAAGGCGCGTATATAGCGGGCCGTCGCGCGGGCGTGCCCTCTTTCCTCACCTTTTCTTCCACCGGTGAATCCGCGGCGGGTCGGCGCCGCCGCGGAGCCTAGACTTGGTTCCCTGTGAGCCTGAGCCTGGGAATCGTGGGTCTGCCCAATGTCGGCAAGTCGACGCTGTTCAACGCGCTGACCCGCAACAACGTGGTGGCGGCCAACTATCCGTTCGCGACCATCGAACCGAACGAGGGCGTCGTTGCGCTGCCCGATCCGCGGCTGGACAAGCTGGCGGAGATGTTCTCCTCCGAGCGCGTCGTGGCGGCGCCGGTCACCTTCGTCGACATCGCCGGTCTGGTCAAGGGAGCGTCGGAGGGGGCCGGGCTGGGCAACAAGTTCCTGGCCCACATCCGCGAGTGCGACGCCATCTGCCAGGTGGTGCGCGTGTTCGCCGACGACGACGTGACCCACGTCGCCGGGGCGGTAGATCCCAAGTCCGACATCGAGGTGGTCGAGACCGAGCTGATCCTGGCGGACCTGCAGACGCTCGAGCGCGCCGTGCCGAGGCTGGAGAAGGAAGCCCGTAACAACAAGGAGCGTAAGCCTCTCTACGAGGCGGCGCTGAGCGCCCAGCAGGTGCTCGACGGCGGCAAGACGCTGTTCGGCGCGGGTGTGGACGGTTCGGTGCTGCGCGAGCTCAACCTGTTGACCACCAAGCCGTTCCTCTACGTCTTCAACGCCGACGAGTCGGTGCTTACCGACGCCGCGCGCGTCGCCGAGTTGCGCGCGCTCGTCGCGCCCGCCGACGCGGTGTTCCTCGACGCGGCGATCGAGGCCGAGCTGAACGAACTCGACGACGAGTCGGCCGCCGAGCTGCTGGAGTCGATCGGGCAGACCGAGCGCGGCCTCGACGCGCTGGCCCGCGCCGGTTTCCACACGCTCAAGCTGCAGACCTTCCTGACCGCGGGGCCCAAGGAGGCCCGGGCGTGGGTGATCCACCAGGGCGACACCGCGCCCAAGGCCGCCGGGGTGATCCACACCGACTTCGAGAAGGGCTTCATCAAAGCCGAGATCGTCTCCTACGACGACCTGATGGCCGCCGGCTCGATGGCAGCGGCCAAGGCGGCCGGCAAGGTGCGCATGGAGGGCAAGGACTACGTGATGGCCGACGGCGACGTGGTCGAGTTCCGGTTCAACGTGTAGAGCGCGGGGTGCGGCTCAACGTCTTGGTGGTGACACCGGAAATCGTGGCAGCATGATATGCATCAATGATGCGCGTAGGGGTGTGCTGTGAGGACAACCGTCACAATCGACGATGATTTACTGGCCAAGGCTGCCGAGTTGACCGGCGTGCATGAAAACGTCGCGCTGCTGCGCCAAGGGTTGCAGACGCTGATCCGAGTGGAAAGCGCTCGCCGTCTTGCCGCGCTCGGCGGAACGGATCGCGAGGCGACGGCCGGTCCCCGGCGGCGTGGTGTGACTGAATGATCCTGGTCGACACCGCAGTGTGGATCGATCACCTCCACGCGGCGGAGTCGAGACTGGTCGAGTTGCTGGAGGCCGATGGAGTCGGCTGTCACCCGTTGGTCATCGAGGAAATCGCGCTCGGGTCGATCTCGCAGCGGGATGTGGTGCTCGACCTGCTCGCGAATCTGCGCCAGTT
>NZ_JBYCLG010000208.1:0-33636 GCF_057473785.1 Mycobacterium sp. TH-M103 | reverse complement strand
GGCGGTGCTGCCGTTCCACCGGTTCCACAGCGCCGACGGGGCGGCGATCGACTCGCTGCTGGGCCCGGAGATGAAGTCGACCGGCGAGGTCATGGGCATCGACCGCGACTTCGGCAGCGCCTTCGCCAAGAGCCAGACCGCCGCCTACGGCTCGCTGCCGTCGCGGGGCACCGTGTTCGTCTCGGTCGCCAACCGCGACAAGCGCTCGCTGGTGTTTCCCGTCAAGCGGCTGGCCGACCTCGGTTTCCGGGTGCTGGCAACCGAGGGGACCGCGGAGATGTTGCGCCGCAACGGCATCCCGTGCGACGAGGTGCGCAAGCACTTCGAGCCGCCGCAGCCGGGACGCCCGGAGGCCTCGGCGGTGGACGCCATCAAGGCCCGCGAGGTCGACATGGTGATCAACACGCCCTACGGCAACTCCGGCCCGCGTATCGACGGCTACGAGATCCGGTCGGTCGCGGTCGGGGTCAACATCCCCTGCGTCACCACGGTGCAGGGCGCGTCGGCGGCGGTGCAGGGCATCGAGGCCGGCATCCGCGGCGACATCGGGGTGCGCTGCCTGCAGGAACTGCACAGCACGCTCGGGCCCGGTAACGACCGGTGACCGGGTTCGGCGTCCGGCTGGCCACCGCGAAGGCGCAACGCGGGCCCCTGTGCCTGGGTATCGACCCGCATCCGGAACTGCTGCGGGCATGGGAGCTGCCGGTGACCGCCGACGGGCTGGCCGCGTTCTGCGACACCTGCGTCGAGGCGTTCGCCGGCTTCGCCGTCGTCAAACCGCAGGTGGCGTTCTTCGAGGCCTACGGCGCGGCCGGCTACGCGGTGCTCGAGCGCACCATCGCCGCGTTGCGGTCGGCGGGGGTGCTGGTGCTGGCCGCGCCAAGCGCGGCGACATCGGGACGACGATGGCCGCCTACGCGGCCGCGTGGGCGGGGGACTCGCCGCTGGCCGCCGACGCGGTGACGGCCTCGCCCTATCTGGGGTTCGGCTCGCTGCGGCCGCTGCTGGAGGCCGCCGCCGCCAATGACCGGGGGGTGTTCGTGCTGGCGGCGACGTCGAACCCGGAGGGCGCCACCGTCCAGCGTGCCGTCTTCGACGGTCGCGCCGTGGCCCAGCTGGTCATCGACCAGGCGGCCGTGCTGAACCGGGCCGTGGCGCCCTACGGCCCGGGCTACGTCGGCGTGGTGGTGGGGGCCACGGTCTTCGAGGCGCCCGATGTCAGCGCGCTGGGTGGGCCGGTGCTGGTGCCGGGAATCGGGGCGCAGGGCGGGCGACCGGAGGCGCTGGCCGGGCTGGGCGGGGCGCAACCGGGCCAGCTGCTGCCCGCGGTGTCACGGGAGGTGCTGCGGGCCGGGCCGGGCGTGGCGGAGCTGCGGGCGGCCGGCCAACGGATGCTCGAGGCCGTCGCGTACCTGGCGGCGCCCTAGCCGCGTCAGTCGGACCCGATCGCCGCGCCGGGATTGGCGGTCTCGACGATGACGTTGGTCGCCTTGACGACGGCCACGGTGACGGTGCCCGGCCGCAGCTGCAACTCCTGGGCGGCTTCGGTGCTCATCAACGACACCACGGTGAACGGGCCGCACTGCATCTCGACCTGCGTCATCACCCGGTCGCTGACGACCCTGGTGACCAGCCCGACGAACCGGTTGCGGGCCGAGCTGCCGATGCTGAGCGGGTCCGGTGGCGGGGTGGGTGCGTTGGTGCGCGCGAATTCGGCGAGATCCTCGCTGGCGATGACCTTGCGGCCGGCCGCGTCGTGGTCTACCGCGAGCGCGCCTTGGTTGATCCATCGCCGCACGGTGTCGTCGCTGACCCCCAGCAGCTCCGCCGCCTGGCGGATCCGCAGGTTCGGCACCGCTCGATGGTAGCCGATCGCCCCGCTGCCACGGCCGCAGCGCGTCCCAGCGGGGCGGCGCGTGAACCCGCCGCGACACGCGCGACACGCCACCCGAATGCGTGATTCACGGCATCGGTTGTCCGCCCGCCCGCCGCAGGTGGTCGCGGCGGGGCGGCCGGGCCGGGGCGCCGCGCCGTCGGGACGTGATCGCCGGGGGTAAAAGCCCAGCTAGAGGGCTTGGAAGCGGTCCGGACACCGGGGTGGCCGGAGGGCGCCCCGGTGCGGTGCGCGGGGCCCTGCCGGCCCCCTCCGGCAAGCCGCCCGACGGCCGCCGCGCCAGGTTTACGCTGGTCAGTTACCCGCTAAAGCGAGGGGGCGGGTTAGATTTCGTCAGGAAGCCTGAGTACGGTCGTCTGCGCTGGTTATAACCGGCAGAGACAAACCAGATCGATTGAGATTGATTGATCAGATACGGAGGAATTGTGGCCCTTCCCCAGTTGACCGACGAGCAGCGCGCGGCCGCGTTGGAGAAGGCGGCTGCCGCACGTCGAGCGCGCGCGGAACTCAAGGATCGGCTCAAGCGTGGCGGCACCAACCTGACCCAGGTGCTCAAGGACGCCGAGACCGATGAAGTCCTGGGCAAGATGAAGGTGTCTGCGCTGCTCGAGGCCTTGCCGAAGGTGGGCAAGGTCAAGGCGCAGGAGATCATGACCGAGCTCGAGATCGCGCCGACTCGGCGCCTGCGTGGGCTGGGTGATCGGCAGCGCAAGGCCCTGCTGGAAAAGTTCGGCTCCGCCTAGCCCGCGCCGACGATGCAGGCCGGAGGGCCTGTAGGCGCCGGCGAGGGACCGGACACCCGGCACGGGGTGCGCCGCGAGTCGGCGGGCCGCGTGGTCGTGCTGTCCGGTCCCTCGGCGGTCGGCAAGTCGACCGTGGTCCGGTGCCTGCGCGAGCGGATACCGGACCTGCATTTCAGCGTCTCGGCGACGACGCGAGCGCCCCGGCCGGGCGAGGTCGACGGCGTCGACTACCACTTCGTCAGCCCGGAACGCTTCCAGCGGCTGATCGACGACGGCGACCTGCTCGAATGGGCCGAGATCCACGGCGGGCTGCACCGGTCGGGCACCCCGGCCGGGCCGGTACGGGCGGCTGCCGCGGCCGGCGTCCCGGTGCTGATCGAGGTCGACCTGGCCGGCGCCAGGGCGGTCAAGAAGGCGATGCCCGAGGCCACCACCGTGTTCCTCGCCCCGCCGAGCTGGGAGGACCTGCGGGCCCGGCTGGTCGGCCGCGGCACCGAGACGCCCGAGGCGATACAGCGCCGCCTCGACACCGCCCGCGTCGAACTGGCCGCCCAAAACGACTTCGACACGGTGGTGGTGAACAGCCAATTGGAATCCGCGTGTGCGGAATTGGTATCCTTGCTGGTGGGAACCGCCCCGGGCCCGGCATAACCCGCCTGGCCACACCATATCGAGCCCCAAACCATCGAGCCCAAAAACTATCGAGCCCCGAGTTGCGAGCCGCTTTCGCACCGCTCTACGCCGCCAGGAGATTTTCTCACGTGAGTATTCCGCAGTCCGACGCGTCGCTGACCGCCGTCCCCGCCGGCGATCAGTTCGATCCCTCCGCAGGTGGTGAGCGCGTCTATGACACCCCGCTGGGCATCACCAACCCGCCCATCGACGAGTTGCTGGACCGCGTCTCGAGCAAGTACGCCCTGGTGATCTACGCGGCCAAGCGGGCCCGGCAGATCAACGACTACTACAACCAGCTCGGCGAGGGCATCCTCGAGTACGTCGGGCCGCTGGTCGAGCCCGGCCTGCAGGAGAAGCCGCTGTCCATCGCGCTGCGCGAGATCCACGCCGACCTGCTCGAGCACACCGAGGGCGAGTAGCTGGCAGGGCCGGGCGCGCTGTGGACCGCAAGCGGATCGTCGTCGGAGTCTCCGGTGGTATCGCCGCTTACAAGGCGTGCACCGTGGTTCGGCAGCTTTCCGAGGCCGGTCACTCCGTCCGGGTCCTCCCCACCGAGTCCGCGCTGCGTTTCGTCGGCGCCGCGACCTTCGAGGCCCTGTCCGGCCAGTCCGTGCACACCGGGGTCTTCGAGGACGTTCCCGACGTGCCGCACGTGCAGATCGGGCAGCAGGCCGACCTGGTCGTGGTGGCGCCCGCGACCGCGGACCTGCTCGCCCGCGCGGTGGCCGGACGCGCCGACGACCTGCTGACCGCGACCCTGCTCACCGCGCGCTGTCCGGTGTTGTTCGCCCCGGCGATGCACACCGAGATGTGGTTCCACCCGGCCACCGCCGACAACGTGTCCACCCTGCGTCGCCGCGGCGCCGTCGTGCTGGAACCCGCGGCCGGGCGCCTCACCGGCGCCGACAGCGGGACGGGCCGGCTGCCCGAAGCCGAAGAGATCACCACCCTGGCGCAGCTGCTGCTGGAGCGGCACGACGCGCTGCCCTACGACCTGGCCGGCCGCAAGGTGCTGGTGACGGCCGGGGGCACGCGGGAACCGATCGATCCTGTGCGCTTCATCGGCAACCGCAGCTCCGGCAAGCAGGGCTATGCCGTCGCGCGGGTCGCGGCGCAGCGCGGCGCCGAGGTCACCTTGATCGCCGGGCACACCGCGGGGCTGATCGATCCCGCCGGGGTCGAGGTCGTGCGGGTCAGCTCGGCGGAGCAGCTCGGCAACGCGGTGTCCAAGCACGCCCCCGCGGCCGACGTCCTGGTGATGGCGGCGGCCGTCGCCGACTTCCGGCCGGCGCAGGTCGCCGCCGCCAAGATCAAAAAGGGCGCCGACGATGAAGCCGGGCCGCCGGCGATCGAGCTGGTGCGCAACGACGACGTGCTGGCCGCCGCGGTGCGGGCGCGCGCCCACGGTGAGCTGCCCAACATGCGGGCCATCGTCGGGTTTGCCGCCGAGACCGGGGATGCCAACGGGGACGTGCTGTTCCACGCACGGGCGAAGCTCCGGCGCAAGAGCTGTGACCTGTTGGTTGTCAACGCCGTCGGGGAGGGCAGGGCCTTCGAGGTGGACAGCAACGACGGTTGGTTGCTGGCCTCCGACGGGACCGAGTCGGCGCTGGAGCACGGGTCCAAGACGTTGATGGCCAGTCGTATCGTTGATGCGATTGCCACTTTCCTGCGCGGCGAGGCCGGATAGCGCCCCCGAGCCGGGCCGGGCGGGCCTTGCCCGCCGGATCGGAGCGGGGGCCGGACGATATGATTCGATTAACTAATTAATGGGAAGGGATTGAGCACAGTGAGCGAAACGGGTCGGCTGTTTACCAGTGAGTCGGTGACCGAGGGACACCCGGACAAGATCTGCGACGCGATCAGCGACTCGATCCTGGACTCGCTGCTGGCCGCGGACCCGCGCTCACGCGTGGCCGTCGAGACGCTGGTCACCACCGGGCAGGTGCACGTGGTGGGCGAGGTGACGACGACGGCCAAGGAGGCGTTCGCCGACATCACCCAAACCGTTCGCGGGCGCATCCTGGAGATCGGCTACGACTCGTCGGACAAGGGCTTCGACGGGCTGACCTGCGGGGTCAACATCGGCATCGGCGCACAGTCACCCGACATCGCCCAGGGGGTCGATACCGCCCACGAGACGCGCGTCGAGGGTGCGGCTGACCCACTGGACGCCCAGGGCGCCGGCGACCAGGGCCTGATGTTCGGCTACGCGATCGCCGAGACGCCGGAGATGATGCCGCTGCCGATCGCGCTGGCGCACCGGCTGTCGCGGCGGCTGACCGAGGTCCGCAAAAGCGGGGTGCTGCCCTACCTGCGCCCGGACGGCAAGACGCAGGTCACCATCGCCTACGAGGGCAACACCCCGGTCCGCCTGGACACCGTGGTCATGTCGACCCAGCACGCCGCCGACGTCGACCTGGAGAACACCCTGACCCCCGACCTGCGGGAAAAGGTACTCAACACCGTGCTCAACGACCTGGCGCACGACACGCTGGACACGTCGTCGACGCGACTGCTGATCAACCCCACGGGCAAGTTCGTCCTCGGCGGCCCGATGGGCGACGCCGGGCTGACCGGCCGCAAGATCATCGTCGACACGTACGGCGGCTGGGCCCGCCACGGCGGCGGCGCGTTCTCGGGCAAGGACCCGTCGAAGGTGGACCGCTCCGCGGCGTACGCGATGCGCTGGGTGGCCAAGAACATCGTGGGTGCCGGCCTGGCGGAGCGCGTCGAGGTGCAGGTGGCCTACGCGATCGGCAAGGCCGCGCCTGTGGGCCTGTTCGTCGAGACCTTCGGTTCCGAGACGGTCGACCCGGTCAAGATCGAGAAGGCCATCGGTGAGGTGTTCGACCTGCGGCCCGGCGCGATCGTCCGCGACCTGGACCTGCTGCGCCCGATCTACGCGCAGACCGCCGCCTACGGCCACTTCGGCCGCACCGACGTCGAACTGCCGTGGGAGCGGCTCGACAAGGTCGACGCGCTGAAGGCCGCCATCTAGTTTCACTGCGAGCAGACGCCGGGTCGCACGAAACGCGTTGTTTGCCTGCGACTTTGCGTCTACTGGCGCGGACTAGGGTAGGGGATGGTCGGCGTCCAGCGCCGGCAGGCCGTCGATGCTGCGCCGGTTGCGGTCGAGGAGGCTGGCGAATTTCTCGTCGGTGGCCTTGGCGTGATGCGCGTCCAGGACCGGGCGTTCGTCGACGAGCTCGTAGTAGGGGACCGCGAACCCGCAGGCGTCGGCGATCCGCTCGACGTCGACGACGATCGCGGCCCGGACGCCCGCGTGCCGGTCGCCGAAATGCGCCAGCAGACCGTCGAATTCGGCGTCATCGGGTCGAACGACCCGTCCGGTGCCGAACAGCCGCAGGATTCGCGACGTGCGGGTGAACGAGGAGAACATCAGCGTGATCCGGCCGTTGTCGCGCAGGTGCGCGATGGTCTCCGCGCCGCTGCCGAACAGATCCAGGTACGCGACGGTGTGGTCGTCGAGCACCGCGAAGGTGTCCCGATACCCCTTGGGCGACAGATTGATTCGGCCCCCCTGGGAGGGGGCGGTGGCAACGAAGAACATCGCCTGCTCGGCGATGAACTCCCGGAGCGAGGCATCGAGGTGGGAAAACTCCTTTGCCACCCGTCGAGCGTAGCGCTACGCAGTGAAGCGGTAGTCGTCGAGCGGGAACAGCCGGCTGCGCCAGTAGGCCTCCACGGTGGTGGCCGGGCGCAGCGGGACGTCGCCGTTCTTGTCGAAGTAGTAGCTGTTGGCCAGCCGGCAGCTGTCCTGCCAGAAGACCTGGCGGTGCCGCTTGCGCAGCATCTCGGCGAAGTGGCGGGCGTTGGCCTCCTCGGTCACCTCGACGCGGGTCGCGCCGTCGCGGCGGGCCCGCAGCAGGCACCGCGCGATGTGATGCGTCTGGGCCTCGATCAGCGCGAAGTACGACGAGCCGACGTAGCCGTAGGGCCCGAACACGCTGAACAGGTTGGGAAAACGGGGGACGCTGCCTGGCTGGCCAGCCGCTGGGCGAGCCTGGCGCCGGGCACCCGCATCGCCGCGCGCACCGGCGCCGGCAGCGGGACGTCGAGCTTGGGAAAACACCAGATCGGCGTGCGCTGGAACACGGTGAGCCGCTCGACGATCGGTGCGATCTCGGGGATGACCTGCACTGCCGAGGCGCCGGTGCCGATGATCGCCACGCGCTTGCCGGCCAGGTCCTGCCCGTGGCCCCACCGCGCGGTGTGCATGGTGACCCCGGCGAAGGAGCCCACCCCGTCGATGTCGGGGAGCTTCGGCACGGTGAGCAACCCCGCTCGCGCTGATCAGGAACCGGGCGGTGATCTCGCCGCCGGGGTCCGTCTGGATGCGCCACAGCGACTGCTCGTCGTCGAAAGCGGCGGAAATCACCTTGGTGCCCAATCGGATCCGTGATCGCGGGCCGTATTTGTCGACGCAGTGTTCGGCGTAGGCCTTCAGCTCGCGGCCGCGCGCGTAGGTCCGCGACCAGCGCGGGCTCTGCTCGAAGGCTGGTAGGAGAACGACGGGATGTCCACGGCGATGCCGGGATAGGTGTTCCAGTGCCAGGTGCCACCCACCCCGTCGCCGGCTTCGACGACCAGGTAGTCCGGCAGGCCGGCCTTGTCGAGCTTGATCGCGGCGCCGATCCCGGAGAATCCGGCGCCGACGATCAGCGTCTGGAAGCCGGGGCTGGTCACGAGTTCCCGCCTACCCGTGCAGCGCCCTCTTGAGGGCGGCAAGACCGCGGTTGGTGGCCTCGGCGGCGGCGGGGATCACCATGGCGAAGCTGACGTAGCCGTGCACCAGGGTGGGTTCGTTGCTGTGCTCGACGGGCACCCCGGCGGCGGTGAGCAACTCGGCGTAGCGGGCCCCGTCGTCGCGCAGCGGGTCGTGCTCGGCGGTCCCGATGTAGGCCGGCGGCAACCCGGACAGATCGGTTGCGGCGGCCGGGGCGAACGTGACGGGCAGGGCCGCGGGATCGGTGATGTCGAGGTCGGGCAGATACCACGTCAGGAAGGCGTCGATGACCTCGAGGTCCAGCACCGGCGCGGTGGCGTTCTCGGTGAACGAGGGCAGCGACATGTCGGCGCACACCGTTGGGTACCACAGCAGCTGGAAGGCCAGTTCCGGCCCGGCATTGTCGCGGGCCAGGTGCGTCATCACCGCGGAGAGGTTGGCGCCCGCCGAGTCGCCGGCCACGGCGATGCGGTCGGGGTCGCCGCCGAGCTCGGCGGCGTTGTCGGCCACCCAGCGCAGCGCGGCCCAGCAGTCGTCGACGCCCGCCGGGAACGGGTGCTCGGGGGCCAGCCGGTAGTCGACGGACACCACGATGGCCTCCGCTCCGACGGCGTGGGCGCGGGCGACGGGGTCATGGGTGTCCAGGTCGCCGAGGCAGAACCCGCCGCCGTGGTAGAAGACGACGAGGGGCAGTGCGCGGTCGGTGGTGTCGGCGCCGGGCGGCCAGTAGATCCGCACGGGGATCCCGTCCAGATCGCCGTAGCCGACGGTCCGCTCCTCGACGCGTAGGTCGGGCAGCATCTCCGGGGGCACCGCGAGCTGCTTCAGCCGTGAGCGTGCGACCTCCACGCCGTCGGAAGCGCTGAATGTCATCGGGAACGCGTCGAGCAACGACTTGAACGTCGGGTCGATGCCGGGTCGGGCGATGGTCGGCTCTGTCATGGGTTTACCGTACGCATTTGGCCGCGGCTATGTGTGCAATGCCCGCCGCAGCGCTGCCAGGCCGCGGTCCAGCCCGGCGGTGGCGGCGGGCACCACGCCGGCGTAACCGAGGAACCCGTGCACCATCGTCTCGGCGTTGTGCACCTCGACGGGGACGCCGGCGGCGGCCAGCAGTTCGCCGTAGCGGATTCCGTCGTCGCGCAGCGGATCGTAGCCGGCGACGCCGATGTAGGCCGGCGGCAGCCCGGCCAGGTTGCCCGCACGCCCCGGCGCCATGCCCGGCGGGGGGTTGGCCATGTCGACATCGCCTGCGTACCAACGGGAGAACGCGGCGATGGCCTTGACGTCGAGGATCGGGGCGGCGGCGTTCTCGGTGAACGACGGCAGCGACGCATCCCACAGCGTGGAGGGGTACCACAGCAGCTGGAACGCCATCCGCGGGCCGCCCCGGTCCCGGCTCAGCTGGGCCAGCACCGCCGCGATGTTTCCGCCGGCCGAATCCCCGGCGACGGCCATCCGGCCGGCGTCGGCGCCTATTTCGGAGCCGCGCTCGGCGACCCACAGCGTTGCGGCCCAAGCGTCTTCGATCGCGGCGGGGTAGGGGTGCTCGGGCGCCAGCCGGTAGTCGACGGACACCACGATCGCGTCGGCGCCGACTGCGTGCTGGCGCGCCGTGCCGTCATGGGTGTCCAGGTCGCCCACAACGAAACCGCCGCCGTGGAAGAACATCACGACGGGCCGGGCGCCCCCGTCGGTTTCGGTTGCCGGCCAGTAGATCCGCACGCCGACCGGGCCCGCCGGTCCCGCAATCGTCCGGTCCTCGACGCGCAGCTCCGGGTGCACCGGCCGGCGCGGCAGGTCGCGGAACCGTTGCCGGGCCGCGTCGACGCCCTCCTCGGTCGATAGCCGGAACGGAACCGCATCCAGTACCTTCTGCAGGATGGGGTCGATTGCTGGTCTTTCGTCGGCTGTGTTGTCCAAGCTGGGCATGGAGGTACCGTACGCACCTCGGCTGGTGTCCGGCGGATGGGTGGTGGCGGGCTGGGCCGGCGTTGCCTACGGCGTCTATCTGACGGTGCTCGCGTTGCGCTCGCCGCCGGGGACCGAGCTGACCGGCCACTGGTTCATGCAGCCGCCGTTCAAGGCGCTGATGGCGGTGCTGCTGACCCTGGCCGCCGTCGGGCATCCCATCGTGCGGGAGCGGCGCTGGCTGATGCCGGCGCTGCTGTTGTCGGCCGTCGGCGACTGGCTGCTGGCGATCCCGTGGTGGACGCTGTCGTTCGTCGCGGGGCTGTCGGCGTTCATGTTGGCGCACTTGTGCTTTTTGGCCGCGCTGCTGCCGCTGGCGCGCTTGGCGCGGCCGACGCCGCCGCGCATCGCGGTTGCGGTCCTGGTCGGCCTCACGACGCTGGTGCTGCTGGCGTGGTTCTGGCCGCACCTGAGCCGCGACGACCTGCAGCTTCCGGTGACGGTCTACATCCTCGTCCTGACCGCGATGGTGTGCACGGCGCAGTTCGCGCGGCTGCCCACGATCTGGGCCGCGGTGGGGGCGCTGTGTTTTGCGGCGTCCGACTCGATGATCGGGATCGGCCGTTTCGTCCTGCACAACGAGGCGCTGGCGGTGCCGATCTGGTGGTCCTACGCCGCGGCGGAGATCTTGCTCAGCGCGGGGTTCTTCTTCGGCCGGGAGGAAGCCGCCGGCACCTGGACCGGCGACGGCGGGGTCGTCGACTGGCCCGCCGAACGCGCTGACTAGCAACGCTTTTGAGGGCATGAGAGGCCCGTGACCCCGAGCGCGCGCACGCCCGTCCAGGTGGAGCCGATCGCCCGGGTGCTGCCGATGCTGTCGGTGCCGCACCTGGATCGCGAGTTCGACTACCTGGTGTCGGCTGAGCAGTCCGACGACGCCCAGCCCGGAGTGCGGGTCCGGGTGCGGTTCCACGGGCGGCTGGTCGACGGGTTCGTGTTGGAGCGCCGCAACGACACCGATCACGCGGGCAAGCTCGGCTGGCTCGATCGGGTGGTGTCGGCCGAACAGGTGCTCACCCCCGAGATCCGTCGTCTGGTCGACGCGGTGGCTGCCCGCTACGCCGGTACCCGGCCGGACGTGTTGCGGCTGGCGGTCCCGGCGCGCCACGCCCGGGTGGAACGGGAAACCCGCGAACCCCGGGCCGTCCCGGCCGGGCCGGCGCCGGTCGACCCGGCGGGCTGGGACACCTACGGCCGCGGCGCGCAGTTCCTGGGTGCCCTGGGTGAGGCGCGTGCCGCCCGCGCGGTGTGGCAGGCGCTCCCGGGGGAGGCGTGGGCGGACCGATTCGCCGAGGCCGCCGCGCAGAGCGTCCGCGCCGGCCGGGCGGTGCTGGCCATCGTCCCCGACCAGCGGGATCTGGACGCGCTGTGGGCGGCCGCGACGGCCCTGATCGATGAGGGCAGCGTGGTGGCACTTTCGGCGGGCCTGGGACCGGCCGCCCGGTATCGGCGCTGGCTGGCGGCGCTGCGGGGCACCGCGCGGCTGGTGATCGGCACCCGCAGCGCGGTGTTCGCGCCGCTGAGCGACCTGGGCCTGGTCATGGTGTGGGCCGACGCCGACGACAGCCTCGCCGAACCGCGCGCGCCCTACCCGCACGCCCGCGAGGTGGCGATGTTGCGGGCCCACCTGGCGCGCTGCGCGGCGCTGATCGGCGGCTACGCCCGGACCGCCGAAGCCCACGCGCTGGTGCGCAGCGGATGGGCGCACGACATCGTGGCGGCGCGGCCGGTGGTGCGTGCTCGCACCCCGCGGGTGGTAGCCCTCGACGACAGCGGCTACGAGGACGAACGCGATCCCGCGGCCCGCACCGCGCGCATTCCCTCGGTGGCGCTGCGCGCCGCGCGCTCGTCGCTGCAGGCCGGCGCTCCGGTGCTGGTGCAGGTGCCGCGGCGGGGTTACGTCCCATCGCTGGCCTGCGGCCGCTGCCGCGCCATCGCCCGGTGCCGGCACTGCACCGGGCCCCTTTCCCTGGCGGAGTCACCGGGGCGGTCGTGGCAGCAGGCCGGGCCGACTGCCGTGTGCCGCTGGTGCGGCCGCGCCGAGCCCGCGCTGCGGTGCGCCCGCTGCGGCTCGGTTTCGGTGCGCGCGGTGGTGGTCGGCGCGCGGCGCACCGCCGAGGAACTCGGCCGCGCCTTCGCCGGCACGCCTGTCGTCACCTCGGCCGGCGACGCCATCGTGGCGGAGGTCGCCGCCGGCCCGGCCCTGGTCGTGGCCACCCCGGGCGCCGAACCCGTTGCACCCGGTGGGTACGGGGCGGCGCTGCTGCTCGACACCTGGGCGTTGCTGGGTCGGCAGGACCTGCGCGCCGCAGAGGACGCTCTGTGGCGGTGGATGACGGCCGCCGCGCTGGTCCGCGCCCGCGACGCCGGCGGGGTGGTGGCGGTGGTCGCCGAGTCGTCCATCCCGACGGTGCAGTCGCTGATTCGCTGGGATCCGGTCGGCCACGCCGAGGCCGAACTCACGGCCAGGGCCGAAGTCGGTCTGCCGCCCAGCGTGCACATGGCCGCGATCGACGGCGCACCGGGAGCGGTCGCGGCGTTGCTCGACGAGGCCCGCCTGCCCGCGGGGGCCGATTTGCTCGGCCCGGTTGAGCTGCCGCCCGGCGTGCGCCGCCCCCCGGGCACCCCCGCCGACGTACCGGTGACCAGGATGTTGGTGCGGGTGCCCCGCGAGCAGGTCCTGCAGTTGGCGGCGAGCCTGCGCCGCGGCGTCAGCGTGCTCAGTGCCCGGCAAACCCACCAACCGGTGCGGGTGCAGATCGACCCGCTGCATATCGGCTAGCGCAAATCATATCCCAGGGTGATAGTTGGGTTAGGAAACTATGCGTAAGTACGAATGTGGGGCGCTGTTACACTTCTACTTTTTCAGCCCGCGGCGGCCCGTAGGAACAGTCGGAAGAGGGTGGCACGATGGCACAGGACGACATGACGACCGCCGAAGAGTCACTGGATGTGATCACCGATGCGTTGCTGACGGCGTCTCGCCTCCTGGTAGCCATATCGGCCCGCTCGATCGGGCGCGTCGACGAGACCATCACCATCTCCCAGTTCCGCACCCTGGTGATCCTGTCCAACCGGGGCCCGGTCAATCTGGCCACGCTGGCCGGTTTGCTCGGCGTGCAACCGTCGGCGACCGGCCGGATGGTCGACCGGCTCGTCGCCGCGGGGCTCATCGACCGGCTGCCGCACCCGACGTCGCGGCGCGAGCTGCTGGCCGCGCTGACCAAACGTGGCCGCGAGGTCGTTCGCCGGGTCACCGCCTACCGGCGCGCCGAGATCGCCGCCATCGTGGAGAAGATGCCGCCCCCGGAGCGCCACGGCCTGGTGCGGGCCCTGACGGCGTTCACCACGGCCGGCGGGGAGCCCGACGCCCACCTCGACGTCGAGATCGACCTGTAGGACGAACCGCCGCGACTCAACGCTTTTCGGCGGTGACCAGCAAATACTCCCACTGCATCGCGCCGTCGGCGAGGTATTGCCGTGCCAGTTCGATGAGCTGGGCGTCGAGTTCCTCGGTCAGCACCGGGTTGTGCCCGATGTTGGCGTAGGCCTCGATCGTCGGGCCGTAGTGGTTCTTGAAGTAGTCGTGCACCGACTCGGCACTGGTGAATCGCCTGACCTCCAGCAGTCCGCGCGTCGCCGTGACGGCCTGCACGCGGTCGCCGAACAGCCCGCCGACGTAGCGTTCCCGTCCCCACAGCGCGGCGGGGAACACCGCCGGCGACAGGCACGGCCGGTAGGGCCTGATCGTGGCCAACATCCGGCCGAAGAAGCCTTCGGGGGTCCAGCTGATGACGCCGATCTTTCCGCCGGGACGGCAGACGCGGACCATCTCGTCGGCAGCGCGCTGATGCTGCGGCGCGAACTGCACACCGATCGCCGAGATCACCGCGTCGAAGGTGCCGTCGCCGAAGGGCAGCGCGTGCGCGTTGGCCTCGCGGTAGTCCAGCGTGAGGCCCTGGGCGGCGGCCCTGGACCGGGACCGCTGCAACAACTCGGGGGTCAGGTCGGTGGACACGACCGCGGCACCGGACTTGGCGGCGGGCAGCGAGATGTTGCCCGAGCCGGCCGCGACGTCGAGGACACGGACGCCCGGCCCCAGACCGGTCGCGGCCACCAGGACGGGGCCCAGGGGCGCCATGACCTCCTCGGCCATCAGGGCGTAGTCGCCCAGAGCCCACACCGCCCGGTGCGTAGACGCCAGTGCGTGGTCATCGGGGATGGTGGTGTCGAGAGTCATCAGACCTCCTTCAGGGTTAAGGAAAGGGCTGCGTACTCGACTTCGTCGTCGCTAGCACCGCAGTGCGGTCAGGCCGGCCCGACTCTAACCGCTAGAAATAGTATGCATCAGAAATAGTCTACGCGCGCAAGTGAAAGCACCGCGGTGTTCTTCCCTACACTGTGCGCGTGCGCCTCGTCTTCGCCGGCACCCCCGAACCCGCGCTGCCCGCGCTGCGCCGCCTCCTCGACTCGCCCCGGCACGAGGTGGCCGCCGTGCTGACCAGGCCCGACGCCGCGTCCGGCCGGCGCGGCAAACCGGAACCCTCGCCGGTGGCCCGCGAGGCGCTGGACCGCGGCATCCCGGTGCTGCGGCCCGCGCGGCCCAACTCCGCGGAGTTCGTCGCCGAGCTGGCCGAGCTGGCGCCGGAGTGTTGCCCGGTGGTGGCCTACGGCGCGCTGCTGCGCGAGGACCTGCTCGCGGTGCCCGCGCACGGTTGGGTCAACCTGCACTTCTCGCTACTGCCCGCGTGGCGCGGCGCGGCGCCGGTGCAGGCCGCGATCGCCGCGGGCGACGCCATCACCGGCGCGACCACCTTTCGGATCGAGCCCAGCCTGGATTCCGGGCCCGTCTACGGTGTCGTCACCGAGACGATCCGGCCGGCCGACACCGCCGGGGACCTGCTCGAACGCCTCGCCCTCTCGGGTGCGGCGCTGCTGTCGGCGACCCTGGACGGCATCGCCGACGGAACGCTGACGCCCCGGCCGCAACCGGCCGAGGGGGTCAGCCTGGCGCCGAAGATCACCGTCGAGCAGGCCCGGGTGCGCTGGGATCTGCCGGCGCCGGTGGTGGAGCGGCGCATCCGCGCCGTCACACCCAGCCCGGGCGCCTGGACGCTGATCGGCGGCCTGCGCATCAAACTCGGACCGGTGCTCCTCGCCGCCGACGCGCCGAAACCGTTGTCGCCGGGCGTCGTTCACGTTGACCGTAAAGGTGTCTGGGTCGGTACCGGCACCGAGCCGGTGCGGCTCGGCCGGATCCAGCCGCCCGGCAAGAAACTCATGGACGCGGTCGACTGGGCGCGGGGAGCCCGGCTCGACCCCGCCGCGCGGGCGTCATGACCCCGCCCCCGCAACGGCGCCGGCCGCGCCGCCGGCCGCTGGACCCGGCGCGCGCCGCCGCGTTCGAGGTGCTGCGCGGGGTGAGCCAGCGCGACGCGTATGCGAACCTGGCCCTGCCCGCGCTGCTGCGGGAACGCGGTATCACCGGGCGCGACGCCGCGTTCGCCACCGAGCTGACCTACGGCACCTGCCGCACCCGGGGCCTGCTCGACGCGATCATCGGTGCGGCGGCCGGGCGTTCGCCGGACGCGATCGATCCGGTGCTGCTCGACCTGCTGCGCTTCGGCGCCTATCAACTGCTGCGCACCCGCGTCGACGCGCACGCCGCGGTGTCCACCACCGTCGAACAGGCGGGCATCGAATTCGATTCCGCGCGAGCGGGTTTCGTCAACGCCGTGCTGCGCACCATCTCCGGCCGCGACGAGAAGTCCTGGACCGACGAGCTGGCTCCCGACCCGGCCAAGGATCCGGTCGGGCATGCTGCGTTCGTGCACGCCCACCCCCGCTGGATCGCGCAGGCCTTCGCCGACGCGCTGGGCGCGGCCGCCGGGGAACTCGAGGCGGTGCTGGCCAGCGACGACGAACGGCCCCAGGTGCACCTGGCGGCCCGCCCCGGTGTGCTGACCGCCGCCGAGCTTGCCGAGGAGGTGAGCGGCACCGCCGGGCGGTATTCGCCGTACGCGGTGTATCTGCCGGGCGGGGACCCCGGCGGGCTGGCGCCGGTGCGCGAGGGCGTCGCGCTGGTCCAGGACGAGGGCAGCCAGCTGGTGGCCCGCGCGCTTGCGTTGGCGCCGGTCGACGGTGACACCGGCCGGTGGCTGGACCTGTGCGCGGGGCCGGGCGGCAAGACGGCGCTGCTGGCCGCGTTGGGCGCCGCCGGGGCGGGGGCCCGCGTGACGGCGGTGGAGCCGTCGCCGCGGCGTGCCGACCTGGTCGCCGAGAACACCCGCGGCCTGCCGGTGGACGTGGTGCGGGCCGACGGGCGGGAGACGGGTCTGCAGCCGGGCTTCGACCGGGTGCTCGTCGACGCGCCCTGCACCGGGCTGGGTGCCCTGCGGCGTCGCCCGGAGGCGCGGTGGCGGCGGCAGCCGGCCGACGTGCCGGTCCTGGCCAAGCTGCAGCGCGAGCTGCTGGCCGCCGCGATCGCGCTGACCCGCCCCGGCGGTGTGGTCCTTTATGCGACGTGTTCGCCGCACCTGGCCGAAACCGTGGGCGTGGTCGCCGACGCGCTGCGACGCCATCCGGTGAGCGCGGTGGACACCCGGCCGCTGTTCGATCCCGTCCCGGCGCTCGGTGATGGCCCGCACGTGCAGCTCTGGCCGCACCGGCACGGCACCGACGCGATGTTCGCCGCCGCGCTGCGCCGCGAGGCGGGGTAGCGCGGCGGCGACAAGACGACCCGGCCGCCGCCGCGCTGCGCGGGCTGACGTGAGAGCAAGCGCGAGGCTGCGTAATCTGTCGCTCATGCCTCGCTTCACGGGACAGTCCGAAAGGCCCTGGATCGCACCGTCGATCCTGGCCGCCGATTTCGCGCGGCTCGCCGACGAGGCGGCGGCCGTGCCCGGCGCCGACTGGTTGCACGTCGACGTGATGGACAACCACTTCGTCCCGAACCTCACGATCGGTCTGCCGGTCGTGGAACACCTGCTGGCCGCCACCACCATCCCGATGGACTGCCACCTGATGATCGACAATCCCGATCGCTGGGCGCCCCCGTACGCCGAGGCCGGCGCGCACAACGTGACGTTCCACGCCGAGGCCACCGACAACCCGGTCGGGGTGGCCCGCGACATCCGCGCCGCCGGCGCCAAGGCGGGCATCGGCGTCAAGCCGAAAACGCCGCTGGATCCCTACCTGGAGATCCTGCCGCACTTCGACACGCTCCTCATCATGTCGGTGGAGCCGGGATTCGGCGGTCAGCGGTTCATCCCCGAGGTGCTCGGGAAGGTGCGCGCGGTGCGCAAGATGGTCGACGCGGGGGAGTTGGCCATCCTGCTCGAGATCGACGGCGGCATCAACGAGGACACGATCGAGCAGGCCGCCGAGGCCGGCGTCGACTGCTTTGTCGCGGGTTCGGCGGTGTACGGCGCCGACGACCCGGAGGCCGCGCTGGAGGCACTGCGGCAGCGGGCCGGCGCCGCGTCCCCGCACCTGCGCGCGCCGAAGAACTCATGAGCGGCGAACAGGTCAAGAACCTCGACGAGGCCATGCGGCTGGCGATCGAGCAGTCCTATCTGGTCAAGGGCAACACCTACCCGAACCCGCCGGTCGGGGCCGTGATCATCGACCGCGAGGGCCATGTCGTCGGCGTCGGCGCGACCGAGCCGGCCGGGGGCGACCACGCCGAGGTGGTGGCGCTGCGCCGGGCCGGCGGACTGGCGGCCGGCGGCATCGCGGTGGTGACGCTCGAGCCGTGCAACCACTTCGGGAAGACCCCGCCGTGCGTGAATGCCCTCGTCGAGGCGCGGGTGGGCGCGGTGGTCTACGCGGTCACCGATCCGAACGGGATCGCCGGGGGTGGTGCGGGCCGGCTGCAGGCGGCCGGCGTGCAGGTGCAGTCCGGCGTGCTGGCCGATCAGGTGGCGGGCGGGCCGCTGCGCGAATGGCTCTATAAGCAGCGCACCGGGTTGCCGCACGTGACCTGGAAGTACGCCAGCAGCGTCGACGGGCGCAGCGCCGCCGCCGATGGAACGAGCCGGTGGATCTCCAGCGACGCCTCTCGCCTGGACCTGCATCGCCGCCGCGCCACCGCCGACACGATCGTGGTCGGCACCGGCACGGTGCTGTCCGACGACCCCGCGCTCACCGCGCGGGCCCCCGACGGCACGCTGGCGGGGCGGCAACCGCTGCGGGTGGTGGTGGGCATGCGCGCCCTGCCGTCGGAGGCGAAGGTGCTCAACGACGACTCGCGCACCATGCTGATTCGCACCCACGACCCGATGGAGGTGCTCAAGGCGGTGTCCGACCGCACCGACGTGCTGCTGGAGGGGGGCCCCACGCTGGCCGGCGCGTTCCTGCGGGCCGGGCTGGTCAACCGAATCCTCGTCTACCTGGCGCCGATCCTGCTGGGTGGACCCGTCACCGCGGTCGACGACGTGGGGGTGCCGAGCATCGCGCGGGCGCTGCGCTGGCAGTTCGACGGGATCGACCGGGCGGGACCCGATCTGCTGCTGAGTCTGGTGCCGCGCGGCGACTGACCGCTAACCCGGCTAACCCTTCGTGGGGGCGACGGCCTGTTCCTCGCTGACCGCGGGTTCCTCGGCCTGCTCCGTGCGGCCACCAACCAGCAGGCCCAGCAGCGCTCCGACCACGCAGATGAAGCTGGTGGCTTCGAAGATCCTGCCGTACATCTCCGCGAACGCCTGCAGGTACAGCGTCGCCTGGGCGGCCACCCGCTGGAAGAGGGTCGCATCGGGTGGGATCTGGGCCGTCAACCCCGCGACGATCCGGTTGAACTCGTACAGGCCCCAGGCGCTCAGCGCCGCCACGCCTATCAGCATCCCCGTTTGCCGGGCCACCACGACGGCCGCTGAGGCGATGCCGTGCTGGGAGGGTGGGACGACCCGAAGCGCCGCAGAGGTCAGTGGCCCGATCACCAGGCCGAGCCCAAGCCCGGCCACCAGCAGGTCGGCATGCAACACCGGCACGTGGAACAAACCGAGAATGTCGTGCCGCTGCTGCATCACGTCCTGGCGCCAGTAGTGGATCAGCCAGTAGCCGTAGGCGGCGATCATCAGGCCCAGGAACGCGATCGCACGGTCGCCGGCCCGGGTGGCGATCCACCCGCCCAGCACCGCCCCGATCGGCAGCGCGATGAGGAACCACAGCAACAGCCCGGCGGCCTGCGCCTGGTCCATTTGCAGCACGCCCTGGCCGAACAGTTCCACGTTGACCAGGGTCACCATCAAGGCTGCGCCCGCGGCCAACCAAGTGGCCAGCGCGGCCAGGAAGGGTCGGAAGTGCACTCCTTCCGGTTCGATCAGCCGGGTCCGCGAGAAGCGTTCCCAGAGCAGGAAGAGCACCGCGACCACGACTGCCGCGATGACCAGCGGCGGCCCGTAGGAGGGCAACACGTGTTGGCCGTCGGGTTGGGGGTTGTACAGCCCGATGATCGCCAGGCCCAGGGTGACGGCGAGCAGCACCCCACCGACCAGGTCGATCCGTTCGGGATTCTGCACGCGTTGGTGCGGCGGCAGGCTGAACTGGATCATCGCCATCGCGATCAGGGTGAGCGGGACGTTGATCCAGAACACGTCGCGCCAGTCGTGGAACAACCAGACGATGAAGATGCCGTACAGGGGGCCCAGCACGCTGCCGAGTTCCTGGGCCGCGCCGATGCCGCCCAGCACACCGGCGCGGTTGCGTTGCGCCCACAGGTCGGCGCCCAGGGCCAGGGTGACCGGCAGCAGCGCCCCGCTGGCCACACCCTGGATGGTGCGGCCGGCGATCAGCATGTGGAAGTCGCCCCAGTGTCCGGCCAGCGCGGTGACCACGGAACCGACGATGAACAGGGCCAGGCTGATCTGCAGGACCAGCTTGCGGCCGAACCGGTCGGAAGCCCGGCCCAGCAGGGGCATGGCGGCGATGTAGCCCAGCAGGTACATCGTGATGATCCAGGTGATCCGCTGCAGCTGGTTGATGGGGATCCCGACGTCGCGCATGATGTCGCGCATGATCGTGATCACGACGTAGGCGTCCAGGGCGCCCAGCAACACCGCCAGGCTGCCTGCGCTGATGGCGACCCGGCGCCCGACCGATGTGCTCACGAGCTCACCGGGGGCTTGCTGACCTGGACGGTCTCGCCCCACTTCGAAAGCGTCATCTGCACCGCGTTGCCCTTGCTCTTCTGCAGGTTGGCCCGCACCAGCTCATGCTCGCCGTTCTCCTGGATCCAGATCGTCGCCGGGACCGGGCCCGACGCGCCGAACGGCGGGGCGATCTTGTTGACCGCGTCGGCGGTGACGTTGCCGCTGATCCGGATGGTGGTCTGCCCGTCGATGGTGTCGCGGCCCTCGGCCTTGGCGTCGCTGAAGTTCGACAGCGCGTTGGCCAGGCCGGTGTCCGGGTTGAGGATCACCGAGACGTCGTAGATGTCGGAGGCTTTGCCGAAATCGCTCCATTTGTTGGGCGTCAGCGTGGCATACAGGGTCCCGTCGACGACGATGAAGTCGGCATTGATGTCCGAGCCGCCGAGCGTGATCGTCGTGTTTCCGCTCGCGGCGGTGGCCGGCGTCGTGGTGAGGTCACCGGTCAGGTTCTTGATCGGCATCCCCGGGACCTTGCCGGTCACGGTCAGCACCAGGTGGGCGCTCTTGACGTTTTTGGTGGTCTGCGCGGACTGCTTGATCAGGGTGTTTGCGTCCGGCAGCGGCCCGCCGCTCGGCTTGGATCCCGACGAACAGCCGGCGATCAGGGCGGCGGCGATGCCCAGGGATGCGAGGGCGGCCAACAGGCGGCGGATCTGCATACCCTGCATCGTAGAGGGTGGCGGTGCCGCGGCCGGTGTACCAGTGGGGTGTGGGCTCGCGTCTGCAGCCATTAGCCTGGGGCGATGTTCACCGGAATTGTCGAGGAACTCGGGGAGGTGACCGGCCACGATGTCCTGTCCGACGCCGCGCGCCTGACCATCCGCGGGCCCGTCGTCACCGCCGACGCCGGGCACGGCGACTCGATCGCCGTCAACGGCGTCTGCCTGACGGTCGCCGAGCTGCTGGCCGACGGCCAGTTCACCGCCGACGTGATGGCCGAAACCCTGAACCGCTCCAACCTGGGCGACCTCGAGGTGGGCAGCCGCGTCAACCTGGAACGGGCCGCCGCTGTCAACAGCCGGCTCGGCGGCCACATCGTGCAGGGCCATGTCGACGGCACCGGGCAGGTGGTCGCGCGCACCCCCTCCGAGCACTGGGAGGTGGTCCGGATCGCGGTCCCCGCGGCGTTGGCCCGCTATGTCGTCGAGAAGGGGTCGATCACCGTCGACGGCATCTCCCTGACGGTCTCGGGCCTGGGCGCCGAACAGCAGGACTGGTTCGAGGTGTCCCTCATCCCCACGACCCGCGAGCTGACCACGCTGGGCCGCGCACCGGTGGGGGCGCGGGTCAACCTCGAGGCCGACGTCATCGCCAAATATGTTGAGCGGTTGATGTCCACGTAGTGGTCGGTCCCGCGCGGTGGTTCATACTGAATGCAACAATAGGGCTCCCCCTGGGGCCGCACGACAGCAAGGTAGCAGCGATGACGAGGTTGGACTCCGTCGAAAGGGCGGTAGCCGACATTGCGGCCGGTAAGGCCGTCGTCGTCATCGATGACGAGGACCGCGAGAACGAGGGCGACCTGATCTTCGCCGCCGAGAAGGCGACTCCGGAGCTGGTGGCGTTCATGGTCCGCTACACCTCGGGCTACCTGTGTGTGCCGTTGGACGGCGCGATCTGCGACCGGCTCGGCCTGTTGCCGATGTACGCAGTGAACCAGGACAAGCACGGGACGGCATACACCGTCACCGTCGATGCGAAAAACGGTGTGGGAACCGGTATTTCGGCATCGGATCGGGCCACCACCATGCGGCTGCTGGCCGACCCGGACAGCGCCGCCACCGACTTCACCCGCCCGGGTCACGTTGTCCCGTTGCGCGCCAAGGACGGTGGCGTGCTGCGTCGGCCCGGCCACACGGAGGCCGCCGTCGACCTCGCCCGGATGGCGGGACTGCGGCCCGCCGGCGCGATCTGCGAGATCGTCAGCCAGAAGGACGAGGGCGCGATGGCCCAGACCGACGAGCTGCGGGTCTTCGCCGACGAGCACAACCTCGCGCTGATCACTATCGCCGACCTGATCGAGTGGCGGCGCAAGCACGAGAAGCACATCGAGCGCATCGCCGAGGCGCGGATCCCGACCCGGCACGGCGAGTTTCGCGCGATCGGCTACAGCAGCATCTACGAGGACGTCGAACACGTGGCGCTGGTCCGCGGCGAGATCGCCGGCCCCAACGCCGACGGCGACGACGTGCTGGTCCGCGTGCACTCCGAATGCCTGACCGGCGACGTGTTCGGCTCGCGCCGCTGCGACTGCGGCCCGCAGCTCGACGCCGCGATGGCCATGGTCGCCCGCGAGGGCCGGGGCGTGGTGCTCTACATGCGCGGTCACGAGGGCCGCGGCATCGGCCTGATGCACAAGCTGCAGGCCTACCAGCTGCAGGACGCCGGCGAGGACACCGTGGACGCCAACCTGAAACTCGGGTTGCCGGCCGATGCAAGGGATTACGGCATCGGCGCGCAGATCCTGGTCGACCTCGGCGTGCGCTCGATGCGGCTGCTGACCAACAACCCCGCCAAACGGGTCGGCCTGGACGGGTACGGGTTGCACATCATCGAGCGGGTCCCGCTTCCGGTGCGGGCCAACGCCGAGAACATTCGCTACCTGATGACCAAGCGGGACCGGATGGGCCACGATCTGGCCGGCCTCGACGACTACTTCCACGAATCCATGCATCTGCCAGGGGAATTCGGTGGTGCCCTGTGAGCCGCGTATGAGTCCCGCCGCCGGTGTGCCGGAGGTGCCCGCGCTGGACGCGTCGCAGCTGCGGCTGGCGATCGTAGCGAGCACCTGGCACAGCACGATCTGCGATGCGCTGCTGGCGGGGGCCCGCAAGGTGGCCTCCGATTCCGGCATCGACAGCCCGACGGTGGTCCGCGTGACCGGGGCCATCGAGATCCCGGTGGTGGCCCAGGAGCTTGCCCGCAACCACGATGCGGTGATCGCCCTGGGAGTCGTGATCCGCGGTGAGACACCGCATTTCGACTATGTCTGCGACGCGGTGACCCAGGGGCTGACCCGGGTCGCGCTGGACGCCTCGACCCCGATCGCCAACGGGGTGCTGACCACCAACACCGAGGCGCAGGCGCTCGACCGGGCCGGGCTGCCCTCCTCGTCGGAGGACAAGGGCGCCCAGGCGACCGCGGCCGCCCTGACCACCGCCCTGACGCTGCGTGACCTGCGCGCCCGGTCGTGACCGACGCACCGGACCACGACGACTGGGACGTCGTGCTGCGCCCGCATCGCACGCTGCCCTTCGTCTACTCCGCGGCCTTCCTGATCGCCGCCGCGCACATCGCGGTGGGCCTGCTACTCAAGATCAAATCCACCGGGGTGATATTCCAGACGGCCGACCAGGTCGCGATGGCGGCGCTGGGCCTGGTCATCGGCGGTGTCGTGCTGTTGTTCGCGCGGCCGCGGCTGCGGGTGGGCGCGGCCGGGCTCTCGGTGCGTAACCTGTTGGGCGATCGGCTGATCCCGTGGCCGGACGTGGTCGACGTGTCGTTTCCGCCGGGCAGTCGCTGGGCGCGGATCGACCTGCCCGACGACGAGTACATCCCGGTGATGGCGATCCAGGCCGTCGACAAGGAGCGCGCCGTGGCGGCCATGGACACCGTGCGGTCCCTGGTGGCCCGGTACCAACCCGGCTGGTGAGCCCGGCGCGGCCGGCGCGCAGGACGCGGTAGGCCGGCCAAGCCGCCTCGCCGCAACGCATTCCGGCCCAGCACCGCAGTGCGCGGGCCGGCGCCGGCGCCGGGTCAGTCGTCGGCATCCCAGCTGCGAGGCAGCATCGGCATGCCCGGGCCGGTGCCCGGCGAGTCGCCGGTCAGCGTGGCCAGTCCGGCCGCCTCGGCGGCGTCGGCCCGCTGCGAGGTGCCGGCGAATCCCGCGGCGCCCGCGCCCGCCGCCGACGCCAGCGCCGCGGCGGTGGACTCCAATTCCGGGTACTCATGGCGGAATCCGCGGTCGATCACCTTGGTTCCCCGCCGCCCGCGTCGGCGCGCCAACTCGGGCACGTCCGCGGCCGCGGCGGCCGCGGCGGCGGGTTCGGCCGCCCTGGCGACGGCGGGGGGCCGCACTCTCATCGGCGAGCCCGCGGCGCCCCCGGGCGGACCGACCACGTAGGGGGGGCTGAAGGCGTGGACGGTGGGTGGCGGTGCCGGTGGCGGCGCCGGCGGCGGAGCGGCGCCGCTCGTGGGGGTCGGCGCCGGCATGGCCGCGGGTGCCGGGGCCGGCACCGGGGCGGTCGTGGGGGTGGTCGGGACCACCCCCACGACCGGAGCCGGCGTGGCCGGGGCCGGCGCGCCCACCGGCGCGGGGGCGACGACGGCCGGCGCGGCGGCGGCCGGCTGGGCCAGCCCGGCCAACCCCGCCAGCCCGGCGAACGCCGGAGTCGGCAGCGGCGCGATGCCCAGTGCCTCCACCACCTGCGTGAGCTGCTGCAGTTGCGGCGCGAACGTGTTGATGGCTTCGCCTTCCCAGTGTGGAAGTTCGCTGACGAGTAGGGGATCGGTTTCCAAGCGGGTGATCGCCGCGGCGGGGTTGGACGGAAACCCCGACAAGTCCTGCCCGATGGCGTTGGCCACCTCTTGGGCCCGGGTCGTCCACCAGCTCAACTGATTGGGTCGTGGCCCGCTGTCCTGGTTTGACGAGGAGCTGTTGGCGGCGGACTTCTGTATCTGCGGTGCCGGGGCGGGGCGCGGCGTCGACGACACCGCGGCGCCCGACACCGCCTGATACGTCGCCATGGTGGTGGCCGCCTGGACCCACATCCGCGCGTAGTCGGCCTCGTTGAGCGCGATCGGAATGGCGTTGACCCCGAAGAAGTTCGTCGCCAGCAGAACCGCGTGGACGGCGTGGTTGGCGGCCAGCTCGGCCAGCGAGGGCATGGCCGTCAGGGCGGCGGTGTAGGCCGCGGCCGCGGCCTCGTGCTGGGCGGCCGTCGCCGCGCTGTCGGCACTGGCCTGCAGCAACCACGCCAGGTACGGCACGTGCGCGGCCACGTAGGACTCCGCGCTGGGGCCCTGCCACGCCCCGGCCTGCACCGCGGCCAGCACGGCACCGAGTTCGTCGGCTGTCGAGGCGTATTCGGCGCTGAGCGAGTTCCACGCCGCGGCCGCCGCAAGCAACGAAACCGGGCCTGGGCCGCTGCTGAGCAGCGTCGAATGCACCTCCGGCGGCGAGGCCATCCAGATCGGCGTGACCGTCACTGAGCCGATCTTGCCCCTGCCCGGAGAAAGCCGCAATGGCGACTTTTCAGAGTATTTGGCTCCGCATTTGCGGGAACAGCGACCGCGCACTCGAGCGCGTGCGGATTCCGGCTCCGCGTCAGTCGTCGGGTTGGCGGACGAGGAATCCGGTCACGATCAACGTCCGTGCGAGCTCCGTTTGCTGGGCCGTGGTGAGCCCGGGCAGGTCGCGGACCCGGAACGGCCCGGTGCGCTTCGCCAGGAACCGCAGGGCGGCTTCGTGGTCGGCGCCGACGCTGATCAGCAGCTGGGCGAACTGCAGGGCGACGCCGCCGGCGCCGGTGACCACCCGCGAGTAGAGCGGTTCGTGCTTCACCACCAGCGTGTGTCCGTCGATCCCGGCGGCGCTCGCGCCCCGTCCGACCGGTGGGCACCTGCCGCGCCGGACCAGAAGGTCCTCCATCGCGCTGAGTCCTTCCGGGACGACGTCCGGGCCCTCGACGATGTCGCGCACGAGTTCGCCCAGGCGCGCGCGCACGCCGGCGTCGTCGAGATGCCGCGGCGGAAGCCGGTCGTGGATGCGGTCGTCGCGGAAGCTGAGCATGTGCAGCGCGTGGGTGATCAGCGTGAGCACGGTCGGCGCGTGGATCCCGACGGTCAGGTGGACGGACGTCTCCGAGGTCGTCTCGGCCGCGTGGATCTGCCCGCGCGGCAGGTACAGCGTGTTCCCGGCGTCCATGCGCAGGTGGGTCGGCGCCGGCAGCTCGGCCGCGGTGACGACCTTGCGCTGTTGCATCTCGTGCGGCGCCACCGGGGTGTCGCCGTAGAGATGCCAGACCTTGGACCCCTGGATCTGCAGGATCAACACGTCGTGATGGTCGTAATGCGGCACGAATCCCCGCGATCGGGGTGGCGTGACGTAGCCGTTGACCTGGGTCGGGAAGTTCAGCTCCACCTCGATCGCGTGGGCCAGCGACCCGATGTTGCGCACGTAGCGCTCGAGGTTGTCGGCGGCGATCGTGTAGCCGGCGGCGTGGCCGTCGCGGACACCGGCGGGGTCCAGGCTGCCGTCGGCGCGCCGATAGGTGTCGGGGTCCCTGTTCTCCTCGCCCTTGGCCAGGCGCAGCACCGACGGCTCTTCCCGCAGGTGCTCGAGGAGCCCGTTGATCACCGAGGGGCCGGGCAGCAGGCCGTCGAAGTAGCCCGGGCAGTCCCGTTTGACGTGGTGGCGCGTGGCTCCCCAGATCTCGTCGAGGAAGGTCTGCACCGGCAGCGGTGAGAGCAACCAGGCTAGCGACGGTTCGACGGTGACCCCTCCGCAAAACTCCGTGGTGACGTCCGGGTGGCTTTCGGGTGGCTTTGTCAGCATCGCATACGTCGGTGACCGCAGATCGGGCACCGACGGTCTTCGTTGCCGTCACAGCCGAGTCAGCATGGAATCTCTGGTCGAAAACTGTGATGCGTCGCGGTTGACTGCGGCGTCGTCGGTGTTGCTGGACCGAGTGCGCAACGCCGCCACGCAGCCCGGTTGCCCGAGTTCAAGGGCGCCGAAAGGAGGGCTGCGGCCGCAGCCCTTCTGCGCGTCAGTCGGGTGACGGGATCGAGTTGGCGGCGGGGATCTCCCAAAGCTCAGGCAACGGCTTCCGATTCCCGGGGTGTTCGGTGGCATCCGTTTGCCCGGACTGCCCGAATCTAGCGAATCCTCTGGTAGACCTTGGTGACAGATCACCGCAGTCGACGGCGTGATAGCGGTGGTGCGCCGTCGGCAAACGACGCTGTGACGCGAAAGCTATTGCGAAATATAGACGTTGGTATCCGCAGTCAGTATCGGCAGTACCAAAGAAGGGTTCTTCCGGGAAGTCTGTGGGTAGACATCGGGGTTCTGAACATATCCGTGGGGGGATTTCCGGCATGCGCGGTTGGTCTTGTCTGGGCCGCGGCGTTGCCGCGGGCAGGTCCCTGACCTGCCCTTTGAGCCTGCCAGAGGGCGCATAGAGGCTCGCGGGTCAAGGGTGGCCGAAGGCCATCGCGAAGCGACGCGAAGCGCCCTTGAGGCGTGAGGGATGCGCCCGTAGGCGGCGCGGCCCAGACCTCTTCCACCCCAACGGAACCGCAGGTCAGACGTACCGATGTCTACCCACGCAAAACCCGGAAGCGCCCAGAGATGCAACCGTATCTGTCAGCAGCTTGCCGGGACCGGGTAGGCCGCCGGCACGGGCGCAACTGCGCCGCGAGCCGACGACCTCGTGGGACAACGGATCGCGCACGCCGGCCGGCCGCAACACGCTCGCCCGGTGAGGATACGGGTCGAGATTCTGGTGGCGGGGTCCGACACGCTCGTGCAGCGCCTGCACAACAGAGGTGCCGCGTCGGCGAGCATCCCGACAGTTCAGGCTGGACATCCCCTGTATATCGCCGAGAATCTCTCGGCGTACCGGCGTGGAGATGCTATGGTCGGGTAATAGGTTCAGAGTGATTTTAAGTGGGCGCGCACGCCTGGCGTCGAAGCTCACGGGCGGTGGGACCCGCCTTAACTGCACGTCTTAACAAGACGGCCAATGGTTCCTGCGAAACAGATAGTGCTCGGCAGCCGTAACCGGAGCCGAGGGCGACGCAGAGGAGACTACATGGCCGTTCGACATCTTCTCGCCCGCAGCGTGTTTCGGAACCGGCATGGTCTACCGCTGTTGCGAAGTTCGATGAAGAGCCGCGCCGATGCGCGCCCGTGGTATGGGGGAGTGCGTTGTCCGGGGGCCGCGCGGCCGGTGCTGCACGTCACCCCCGGGTGCAGGGCGGGGCTTGGCGGCGAGGGCGCTGAGCCGCTCAGCGGGTCCTCGGGACGGCTGCTCAAGCCGGGCTAGTTCCTCGGCGCTGGCGACCCTAATCGCTTGTGCGCAAGCGTAGTTGGCTTCTGTCCGATTTGGCTGCGGCGTTCCCGGGTAGGCATGTGACAAATGAGCCAGAGGTCCGGCGCTGTCGGCACAGGGCGCTGTCGGCCCAGGGCGCTGTCGGCACAGAGTGATGAGCTGTTCGCCCCTCAGGTAGTTTTCAAGAAAGGTGTGATGGCGATGGTGCGTTCGCGCATCTCCGAATGGAACCCCCAGGACGAAGCGGCCTGGGATGCCGGCAACCATGCCATCGCTCGGCGAAATCTGGTCTGGCTCGTCGTCAACGTCCACGTCACATTTTCGGTCTGGTATCTGTGGTCGGTGATGGTGCTGTTTATGCCGGTCTCCGTCTACGGGTTCTCGACCGGAGACAAGCTCCTGATAACCGCGGCCGCCTCGTTGGTCGGCGCTGTGGCGCGTATCCCATATTCCATGGCCGCCAATTGGTTCGGGGGACGCACCTGGACGACGCTTTCGTCGTTCGTGCTCGTGATTCCCACCGCAGGAACTATCTGGTTGCTGGCGCACCCGGGCCTGCCGCTGTGGCCGTATCTCGTGTGCGCGGCCTTGACCGGGTTGGGCGGCGGCAACTATTCGGCGTCGCTGGCCAAGGTCGACGGTCTGTATCCGCAACGGCTCAAGGGTGCGGTGCTGGGCCTGACGGGCGGCATGGCCAATCTGGGGTCGGCGGCCATCCAGGCGGTGGGGCTGATGGTCCTGGCCGTGGCAGGCCACATGGCGCCCTACTGGGTGTGCGCGATCTATCTCTGCCTTCTGACCGTCGGCGGTGCCGGTGCGGCACTCTTCATGGACAACTTCGTCGCGCACCGCGCCGGACTGTCGTTGAACAACTTTCGCGCGATTCTTCCGGTGTCCGACACCTGGATCCTCTGTTTCCTCTACTTGTGCGCGTCCGGCTCATTTCTGGGCTTTGCGTTCGCCTTCGGCCAACTGCTGAACCGCGATTTCATCGCGGCTGGGGAATGTCCGGGGCAGGCATCCCTGCATGCTGCCGAGGTCGCGTTCATCGGACCTTTGTTGGGGTCCTTGGCGCGGATCGCCGGCGGCAAGCTCAGCGACCGTTTCGGTGGCGGCCGCGTCGCACTGACCCTCTTCATCGGCGCCATCGTGGCCGGGGGTTGCCTGGCTGTCATCAGCACGCACGACGACCTCGCGCACGGTTCCGGTGCGCCCGCGACCGGGCTCACGATGGTCGGTTACATCATTTTTTTCATTGTGTTGTTCATCTTCTGTGGTGCCGGCAAAGGGCCTGTTTACCAGCTCATTCCCCTGGTCTTCGAGGAACGTAGTCGCGCGTTGGGCCTCCCGGAGAGCGGTCGCCGAGATTGGGCCCGGGTTCGGTCATCGGCGCTGATCGGGTTTGCGGGCGCATTCGGTGCGCTCGGCGGGATGGGGATCAATGTGGTGCTACGGCAATCCTATGAGCTGGCCGGCACCGCCACCCCGGCCCTGTGGATCTTCACCCTGAGTTATGTCGTCGCGGCGTTCTTGGCGTGGGCGCGCTACGTGCGTCCACGCCTGGGGCTGCTGGGCACCGCCGCGGCGGACGTGGATCAAGGCGTCGTCGCGCCGGCCGGCCAGGACAGCTGACCAGGGGCATTCCCGAGATGCCCCGCGGCTGGCTGGTAGCAACGAAAAGAAAGGATCGTCAATTTAATGAGTCAACGAGAAGCTGCCGACTCCGCGATACCATCCCTCGACGAGGTGATTGCCATCGCGGTTGAGGCCGGCAAAGTCATCCTCAAGCACCGCCAGCACCCGCACGCGAGAGAAAAAGGCGACCACGGCGACGACACCTCGCCGGTCACAGATGCAGATTTGGCGGCCAATCGGTACATCACCGAACATCTGACGAAGCTGAATCCGAATATTCCGATCATTTCCGAGGAAATCCGGTCCGTCGATTACGACACGAGGAAAAATTGGCGACGTTTCTGGGTGGTGGACCCTTTGGATGGCACCAAAGAATTCATCAAAGGCAGCGATGAGTTTACCGTTAATATCGCGCTCGTGGACGAAATGGAGCCGCTGCTGGGTGTGATATATGCGCCGGCAAAAGACTTGCTGTACTACGCAGAAAAAGGACACGGGAGCTGGAAACGGGACGGCGAAAACGCTCCGGTGCGGATTTATTCAGAGGTCCCGGATCTCACCAAGGGCCTGGTTGTCGTGGAGAGTGCTTCGCACCCGTCCGCCGAGCTGGAAAACTACCTGAAAGACCTCCCCGTCAAGGAGCGGATCCATGCAGGAAGCTCACTCAAGTTCTGCCTGGTGGGCGAGGGGGTCGCTGACATCTACCCGCGCATGGGCCCGACGATGGAGTGGGATGTGGCGGCCGGTGACTGCATTTATCGCAATTCGGCTCGCCTTGGCCAGCGCAGCACATCGTTCACCTACAACAAGCCTTCGTTGAAAAACGAGACCTTCGTCATCGGCTTCAAATGAACGTTGCATCAGCCCGCTTGTCGACTTGGCTGTTCAGAGAAAGGATTCGCTTCAATGGGCAATGACATTACCTGGCACGAGCACAGTGTGAGTCGGGGTGAACGAGAAAAGCTGAATGGTCACCGGGGTTGTGTGATCTGGCTCACCGGATTTAGTGCCAGCGGCAAGAGCACAATCGCAAATCTGGTTGACCGTAAGTTGTACGAACGCGCTGCACGAAGCTACATGCTAGACGGTGACAATGTGCGCTACGGGCTCAACGCCGGTCCGGATATCCTCGAGAAAATGCACGGCAAAAAATTTGCCGCGCGCTTCGGCTTGGGCTTCTCGGCCGGCGACCGCGAGGAGAATATTCGCAGGATCGGCGCCGTGGCGAAACTGTTCTGCGAAGCCGGAATCATCACCTTGACCGCGTTCATCAGCCCGTATAGGCGTGATCGCGACCGCGTCCGCGCGACTCTCGACGTAAACGACTTCATCGAGATTTTCGTCGACACCCCGATCGAAGTATGTGAACAGCGCGATCCGAAAGGGTTGTACAAGAAAGTTCGGGCCGGCCAGATCAAAGGCTTCACCGGGATCGACGACCCCTACGAGGCCCCACTCAAGCCTGAACTGAGGCTCGACGGCGCCGCCAAGAGTGCCGATGCGCTGGCCGAGGAAGTGGTCGCATATCTCGAAAAGGTGGGCGTCATACCGGCACAGGCATGACGTGATGTGGTCGGAGTGAGGGCTGTAATACAAAGCCAGGCGTGTCTCGGCAGAGGCCCCGCAGGCGATGACGACAAGAAAGGCGGACTTCCGTGACAAACGAATTGCTCGCACCGACCAGGGTGCTGCGCGACTACCTGTCCAATTCGACGGTGTGGCAGGACTTTGTGGACCAGGGCGGTTTCGTCGAAGGCGACATCGTAGTTGCCGACCCGTTCAAGGCCGGCACCACCTGGACCCAGCGGATTCTGCAGCAGATTTTGAGCAACGGTGAGGAGCACGACGCCGGGCTCTCGGACACCTCCCCGTGGCTGGACTCCAGCTGGGGCGATCACGCCGGCATGCTCAAAACGCTCAAGGAACAGCGGGAGGCCGGCACGCGCCGGGTCATGAAGTCGCATTTACCCGCCGATGCCCTGCCGATCGCGCCGGAAGCCCACTACGTGTTCGTCGGGCGCAACGGGAAAGACCTGGGCATCAGTTTCCACAACTATCTGCACAACTTCTCCCCGGCGACCATGGAGCAGATCAACCGCATTCACGCCGAGTGGTCCGGTGACCCGACTCCGCTGGTGATCCCGCCGGACATGCGGGAGCTCTTCGATGTGTGGCTGGACACCGACGGATACCAGTGCTGTGACCTGTTCGACGTCATGGCGTCGTGGTGGCGGCTCAAGGACGAACCGAACGTCCTGCTGGTCCACTACAACGATCTCAAAAACGATTTGCGGGGACAGGTTTCGCGGATCGCGGAGTTCTTGTCCGTCGACCCCGCGTCGCTGCGCATGGACGCCATCGCCGAGCACTGCTCGTTTGAGTACATGAGCGGGCGGGCCGAGAAGATGGCGCCCTTTGGTGGGGAGCACATGTCCAGCGCCAAGGCCTTCTTCGACAAGGGGCCCAAGCGCGACTTCCGCACCGAGTTGACCGACGAGCAGATCGAGCGCTTCGACCGCAAAGCCCTCGACAAACTCGGCGACGAATGCGCCCGGTGGCTGGAGGTCGGCAGCGCCCACAAGTGAGCTACTCCATGAATTTCGGGTAACGCAGGCCCAGGGCCCGGCGGCTCCACGACGCCGCCAGGGCCAGACATCTCTGGACGGAGGAGAAATGACCGGAGCAAAGATGACGCGCGT
Organism: Mycobacterium sp. TH-M103; assembly: GCF_057473785.1. Taxonomy (NCBI): domain Bacteria; kingdom Bacillati; phylum Actinomycetota; class Actinomycetes; order Mycobacteriales; family Mycobacteriaceae; genus Mycobacterium; species Mycobacterium sp. TH-M103. Next base: position 1,067 of record NZ_JBYCLG010000208.1, on the reverse strand, counting down.
TTACCTCGCTCGCCACGGCCGCACTGCCTTCAACGCAGAGGGGCGACTGCGTGGGCTGAGCGATCCGCCGCTGGACGAAGTCGGCCTTGCCGAGGTGGCGCGGCTGGCGCAGGTGCTGGCCGCCAAAGGCCCCACGGCGGTCGTGTGCAGCCCGCTGCAGCGAGCGGTTTCGACGGCTGAGGCGATCGCCGCGGCCGCAGGTGTCACGGCCAGCGTCGATCTGCGACTGAACGACCGCGACTACGGACCCATAACCGGGCACCCTCGCGCCGAAGTCGAAAAGCAATACGGCAGCGTCGATGTGGCACCGGGAGTCGAGCCGCGCGCGGCGGTGGCAGAGCGCGCCAAGAAGGCGTTCTTCGAACTTGTCGACGAACTTGCCCCCGGCCCGATCGTCCTGGTTTCCCACGACGCGTTCAATCAGGCCTTGCTTGAACAGCTGGATCCCTCCCTTGTTCGAGTTCGCCAGCGAACCGCTTGTTGGAATCAACTCAGCTTGGTTGACGGAACTTGGCGCGTTGATGCCTACGACCAGGTGGCTGAGTAAGGGTCGGTCGAAAGGTCCGGGTCGGCGGACCGGGCGTTCCGGGATGTCGCGTGGGTCGGCGACGCTGACGCGGTCCTCACCCGGTTCGTCGATCCGAGTGGCCCGCCCGACCGCACTCGATTGACGGTTGCCGACGCCCGCCCCTGATGCCGACGGGGCCCTGCCGTGCCGGAAGCTAACCTGGGTACGTGCCAGATCCCGCCACGTATCGCCCCGTACCGGGGTCCATCCCGCTCGAGCCGGGTGTCTACCGGTTCCGGGACCCGCACGGGCGAGTCATCTACGTCGGCAAGGCCAAGAGCCTGCGGAGCCGGCTGACGTCGTACTTCGCCGACGTCGCCGGCCTGCATCCGCGCACCCGGCAGATGGTGACCACCGCGGCCAAGGTCGAGTGGACGGTGGTCACCACCGAAGTCGAGGCGTTGCAGCTCGAATACAACTGGATCAAGGAGTTCGATCCGCGCTTCAACGTGCGCTACCGGGACGACAAGTCCTACCCGGTGCTGGCGGTCACCCTGGG
>NZ_JBYCLG010000207.1:0-73575 GCF_057473785.1 Mycobacterium sp. TH-M103 | reverse complement strand
ATCGGCAGCAGCGGCCCGTGCTCGTCGAGGTGCCGGTTGAAGAACTCGACGAACACCGAGACCATCGCCGGCGACGGATGCGCCCCGCACTGCGCGGATGCTGACGAAACCGCCCATGGAGTGCCCGACGAGCACCCCGTCGCGCACGTCGAAGTGCCGCAGGACCGCGGCGACGTCGGCGGCCATCGGTTCGGAGCCGACACCGTCACCGCCCAGCGTGGACTGCCCGTGCCCGCGCTGGTCGAACGCGATGACACCAAAACCATTGACCTGCAATGCCTCCCACACTAGGTTCCACTCCAGAATGCGCGCGCCGTAGCCGTGGACGAGGACCACCGGCGGCCCCTGCCCGGCGGCCAGCGCGTGCAGCACGGTCCCGTCGGGGCGGGTGATGCGAACCTGCTCGCCGCGGGGCTCGGCGACCAGCCGCTCGCGCGGATAAGGGTCCGGGTTCTGCCGGATGCGCGCGACCGCCGCCCGCGCGACGCCGTGCGCCGATACGGTACGTGCCGGGCACCGCCGCGGCCATCCGTGAAAGACTCCGTGGAGTTCAGTGGCCACCGACCCGAGGGCATCCGTGACGACTTCCGACGCAGCATCATCCGACCCGCAGCAGCCCCCGTTGCCGGAGGTGATGAACGAGCTGATCCTGGGCGCCTGGATGTCGCAGGCGATCACCACGGCCGCCGATCTGGGGGTGGCCGACGCGTTGGCGTCCGGGCCGCTTCCCCTCGACGAACTGGCCGGCAGGGTCGGCGCCAACCCCGACGCGCTGCGCCGGCTGCTGCGGGCGTTGACGAGCCGGGACATCTTCGCCCTGCGCGCCGACGGCCGCTACGCGCTGACTCCGCTGGCCGAGCTGTTGCGTTCCGACGCGCCGGTGTCGATGGCGGCCATGGCGCGCTTCGTCGGCTCGCGCCAGCAGCGCGAGCATTGGAGCCTGCTGACCGAGGCGATCAAGACCGGCAACTCCGTCGTCAAGAAGCTGCGCGGCAAGAGCTTCTTCGAATACATGGGCGACGACACCGAATTCGGGCAGATCTTCAACGACGCGATGACGGGCTTGTCCAGTGCGGCGATCGGACCCGTCGTGCAGGCCTACGACTTTGCGTCCTACGGCACCGTCGTCGACGTCGCCGGCGGTCACGGCCGCCTGCTGGCCGCGATCCTGGAGTCGGCACCCGAGGCGCAGGGCGTGCTCTACGACCTGCCCGACGTGGTCGCCGGGGCGATGCCGCTACTGCGGGAACTCGGTGTGGCGGAACGGGTTCGGCTTGCCGAGGGGTCGTTCTTCGACGGCGTCCCCGCCGGCGGCGACGCCTACGTCCTCAAGCACATCATCCACGACTGGGACGACGACCCATGCGTGCAGATCCTGCGCAACATACGGTCGGCCGGCGGCCCCGGCGCGACGCTCCTGCTGGTCGAGGCGGTCGTGCCCGAGGACGACAGCGCACCCGTCGTCAAACTGGTCGACATGGAGATGCTGATCATCAACAACGGCCGGGAACGCACCGCCGACGAGTACCGTCGGCTGCTCGAGGCGGGCGGTTTCGAGATGACGCGCGTGGTGCCGACCGCGTCGCGGTTCAGCATCATCGAGGCCCGCGCGACGTGACGCCGCGCCGGTAGGCCGTCAGTTGCCGGGGCTGCCCGGGGCGGCCGGGCCGCCGGCCTCGTTCGCCGGTTTCGGTCCCCCGCTGCCGGTCAGGTAGTTCGGGCAGTAGTGGGCGGCCGAGAGCGTGGTGAACTTCGCGGCACCGGCACCCTGGAATTCCGGGTTGCGGTTGCGCAGCTCCGTCACGATCTCCGCGGCCGACGACCCGTCGTCGAGCAGCGAGCACACCGATTTGGCCGCGCTGATGGCCAGCTCGGGATTCTTGTAGGTGATGTCGGCGGCGCGCAGCTGCGTCAGGAAGTCCTGATCGTTGTTGATGTCGGCGTGCGCCGGTGCGGCTATGCCGATCGCTGCGGCCACACAAGTGAGCGGAAGGAGAAATTTCATAACCAGACAATTCTCGCGCACGCCGCGGCGGACCGACCTGCCCGGCGGCAAACTGTAGGTGAACTTTCCGAAGCCACCGGCCACCCGCCCGCTACGCCGCAGGCGCCCGCGAAGCCCGCGAAACCCACGGAACGCGCGGCAAGGGCCGCCGAGCGGGAGGCGATTCGGGCAGCCCCCGGACCAGCAGTGGCTCGGGCGAGTCCCAGACGTCGCCGTCGAGCACCCCCGGCAGCCCCGCCTCGCTGGCCACGAACACCGGGCGCACGCCCCGCGCGGACTGCCGGTGGAAATCCCGCAGCGCGGCGAACGCCCACCTGCCCAGCAGGCAGATCGCCACCAGGTTGACGATGGCCATCAGCGCCATCGCGAGATCTGCCAGCGCCCACACCAGCGTCAGCTGCGACATCGCGCCCACCGCCATCGACAGCAGGGTCACGCCCTTGAGCGCGTGGATCGCCGGCCCCCGACCACCCAGGAAGAACAGGTTGGCCTCGGCGCACACGTAATTGCTCAGCACCGAGGCGAACGCGAAGACGAACACCACCGACGTCATGACCACCGTGGTCCACGAGCCGAGACCCGCGGCGATCGCCGACTCGGTCAGGCTGGCACCGGCGAGCGCACCCGGGTGCGCCGGGTCGTAGACCCCGGGCCCCGACATCAACACGATGAAGGCCGTCGCCGTGCAGATCACCATGGTGTCGACGAAGACCGCGAGCGACTGGATCAGCCCCTGTTCCACCGGATGCGCCACGGTCGCGGCGCCCGCGATGTTGGGCGAACTGCCCAGACCGGCCTCGCACGCGAACAGGCCCCGCTTGACCCCGGTCAGCATCGCCACCGCGATGCCACCGGCGAAGCCGCCCGCCATCTGACTGGCCCCGAACGCCCCACCCACGATCTCCTCGATCACCGCCGGCAGCTGGGCGATGTTGAGCGTCACGATCGCCAGGGCCAGCAACGCATAGACCAGCGCCACCACCGGCAGCACCAATCCCGCGAACTTCGCGACGCTGCGCACCCCACCGAACAGCACCGGCGCCGCGAGCAATGTCAAAACCGTTGTCGTCCAGCCGGTCCCGATGCCATGTGACGACTTCAGTACCCCGCTGATCGCATTGGTCTCCACCATGTTGAACGCGGTGGCAAAGCTGCACACCAGCAGGATGGCGAACAAGACGCCGCCCGCCTTCGAGCGCAGCCCGTGCTGGATGTAGAACGCGGGGCCACCGCGAAAGGCCCCGTCCTCGGAGCCGACCTTGAAGATCTGGGCCAGCGTCGCCTCGATCACCGCGGTGGCCATGCCGACCGCGGCCACCACCCACATCCAGAAGATGGCACCGGGCCCGCCGACGGTGAGCGCGATCGCGACCCCGGCGATGTTGCCGGTGCCCACCCGCGACGCCAACCCGACGCAGAACGCCTGAAACGACGAGATCCCGCCGTGCCGGCGACGGGATCTGCGGAGCTGACGCAGCATTCGGCCGAAGTAACGGATCTGGACGAATCTGGTGCGCACCGTGAAATACATGCCGACGCCGATGAGCAGATAAACGAGGATGCGCGTGTTGAGGATTTCGCTGAGTGGGTCGACCAATTGCCGTTGCAGAACGTCCAAATTCGCATCCTCGAGGAAAGCCGGGCGCCGTCCGACGAAGCTTAAATTCGGAATGTTGACAACACGTTTCGCCGATAGAACCCCGGTAGCGCGAATGTAAAAAGACGATGACGAACGGCGCGAGCGGTCAGCCCCCGTTCGGGGGCGCCGGCACGGCGCCCAGCGCATCCGGGCAGTAGACGTTGGCCGCGATCGCGGTGAACTTCGCGGCGTTGTCGCCTTGGAGCTTGGGGTTGAGTTTCTGGACGCTTTTGACGATGTCGGCCATCTGCGTGCCCTGCCCGGCCATGTTGCAGACCGCCTTTCCGGCCGCGATCGCCCGGCCCGGATCCGAATAGGTGATGCCGGCCGCCTGCAGGGTCGCGAGGAATTGGTCGTCGGGGGCGTCGGCGTGCGCGGGCACCGCCACGCCGAGCATGACGGCGAGCCCGATCACCGCCGCGGAGAATCTCATACCGCCCCGATCGTCGCAGAGGAACCACGGGGCGTCAACGTCAGGTTGACAGCGGTGCCGTCGTCAACCTAGCGTTGACGCATGCCGGATGCCACGCCGATCTCCTACCCCGTCCGCCTCGACGACCTGATCACCGCCATCAAACAGGTCCACCCCGACGCGCTGGACCAGCTGGCCGACGCCGTCCTGGCCGCCGAGCACCTCGGCGAGGTCGCCGACCACCTCATCGGGCACTTCGTCGACCAGGCCCGCCGCTCCGGGGCGTCCTGGACCGACATCGGCAAGAGCATGGGCGTCACCAAACAGGCCGCCCAGAAGCGGTTCGTCCCGCGCCCCGGAGCCACGACGCTCGACCCCCGGCAAGGCTTCGGCCGCTTCACGCCGCGGGCCCGCAACGCCGTCGTCGCCGCGCAGAACGCCGCACACGACGCGGGCGTCACCGAGATCACCCCCGACCATCTGCTGCACGGCCTGCTCGCCGACCCGGCCGCGCTGGCCACCGTGCTGCTGCACCGCGGGCACGTCGACACCGATGCGCTGCGCGCCGCCGCGACCCCGTCGCCGTCGGACCCCCCCGCACCGGCGACCACACCGGAGCTGATCCCGTTCAGCGGCCCGGCCCGCAAGGCCCTCGAACTGACCTTCCGCGAGGCGCTTCGGCTCGGCCACAACTACATCGGCACCGAGCACCTGCTGCTGGCGCTGCTCGAACTCGAGGGCGGGGACGGCCCGCTGCACCGCTGCGGCGCCGGCAAAGACCAGATCGAGGCCGACCTGGCTCGCGCACTCGAGTCCCTGAACAGCGACAAAGACGCCGCCGGACGCGGTCCGGACAACCGCTCCCCCTCGCCGTAGCGCTGTGCGATCATGCCAAGATGCGCCGCCCGCTGATCGCCCTGTCCACCGTCCTCGTCGCCGCCGCGAGCGCCACCGCCGTGAGCGTGGCGGGCTGGGCCGCACCGCGGGCCCTGGCCGGCGACGCCCCGATCGGTCACCTCGGTGACACCCTGCGCGTGGACAACGGCGACTACATCGCCGACGTCACCGTCACCAGCGTGGGCCCCTGCGACCCGCCGCCGGGATTCGGCTACATCCGCAGCGGCACCTACAAGGGCTTCCCGGGCAGCAGCGTCGAGCGCGCCGACGTGACCGTGCGCGCGGTCCGGGTGCCCAACCCGTTCATCCTGGCGACCGACTTCGCCTTCGACGGGGTGACCCCGAACGCCGACGCCTACGTGCCGCGCACCTCCGACGCGCCCGACGCGCTGGACAACGTGCTCGTCAACGCGCCCAACGGCGCGATCGTGCGCGGCGAGGTGTACTGGGACGCCTACCGCGACCCGGTCTCCACCGTCGTCCTGCTGGACAAGAAGACGGGTTATCATCTCGCGCAATGGAATCTCTGACCCGAGTCGTCCACCCGGCAACGGCGGATTCCGTCGACGAGTTGGCCGCCGTTGCCGCTCTTACCTTTTCGTTGGCATGCCCGCCGTCGGTGCCGCCCGAGAGCGTGGCCGTGTTCATCGGTGCGAACCTGTCCGCCGCGCGCTTCGCCCAATACCTGGCCGACCCGGACCGGGCGGTGCTCACCGCACGCCAGGACAACCGGATCATCGGTTACGCCATGCTGGTTCGCGGCGTGGGTGACGACGCGGACGTGCAGCGGGCCGTCGACCTCCGCCCGGCCGCCGAGCTCTCGAAGATGTACGTGCTCGCCGAACAGCACGGGACCGGGGCCGCGGCGGCGCTGATGGCGCGGGCGCTGGACGCCGCCGGACGGTGGAGCGCCCGCTGCGTGTGGCTGGGCGTCAACCAGAAAAATGAACGCGCACAACGCTTCTACACCAAGAGCGGCTTCCGGGTGAGCGGCACCCGGACATTTCAGGTGGGCACCCACCGCGAGGACGACTACGTCATGGTTCGCCAGATTCGCTGACCCCGCGTCCGCAAGCGGCCCCTTGCGTGCGCGAACGCCGCCGACGTGCTGCAATCAAGGTCATGCCCGACTCCGAGGCGATCGACACCCCGCTGACCCAGCTGGGGTCCGCCCGCGAGCTCGACGAGGGCGAACTGGCACTGCTCTACGCCTATCCCCCGCGCGACGACACCTGGGTCCGGGCGAATTTCATCACCAGCGTGGACGGCGGCGCCACCACCGACGGCACCAGCGGCGCGATGGGCGGGCCCGGGGACCGGATGGTGTTCAACCTGCTGCGCGAGCTGGCCGACGTCATCGTCGTCGGGGCGGGCACCGTGCGGGTCGAGGGGTACTCCGGCGTGCAGGTGGGCGCCGCCCAGCGGCAGCGCCGGCAAGCCCGCGGCCAGAGCGAGGTCCCGCAACTGGCGATCGTCACCCAGGCGGGCCGTCTGGATCGCGACATGGCGGTGTTCACCCGCACCGAGGTGCCGCCGCTGGTGCTCACCAGCTCGGCGGCCACCGACGAGGCGCGCCGGCTGCTCGGGGACGTCAGCGAGGTCGTCGACTGCTCCGGCGACGATCCCGGCACGGTGGACGAGGCCGCGCTGCTGGCCAACCTCGCGACCCGCGGGATGCGCCGCATCCTGACCGAGGGCGGCCCGATGCTGCTCGGCTCGCTGATCCAGCGCGACATGCTCGACGAGCTGTGCCTGACGATCGCGCCCTTAGTGCTCGGCGGCCAGGCGCGCCGCATCGTGACGGGCCAGGGCCAGCTGCTGACCCGGATGCGCTGTGCCCACGTCCTGACCGACGACGCCGGCTACCTCTACACCCGCTACGTGCGCAGCTAGCTAGGGTGGTCGTTATGCGTCGGCCCCTCCCGTCCGTTGCGGCCCTGCTCGCGGTGAGCACGGTGCTGGCCGGCTGTGTCCCGGGCCTGCCCGCCGACCCGCGCTTCGCCACCAACTCCGGCGCCCGGCCGCAGGGGGCGGCCCCGAGCAAGCCGAAGCCGAGCGGACCGCCGCCGATCGCCGCACCCAAGAACGACCTCTCCTGGCGCGACTGCACGTCGCGGGTGTTCACCGACGCGGCCGTCCCCGTCCCCGCCGGTGTCCGGCTGGACTGCGCCACCTACGACACCGACCTCGACCCGATTAACGGCGGGTCGGGAACCCTGACCATCGGGGCGGTCCGCGCCCGGTCGGATCGCACCCCGCGCGACGCCGGTCCGCTGGTGTTCACCACCGGCTCCGACCTGCCGTCCTCGGCGCAGCTGCCGGTGTGGCTGGGGCGGGCGGGCGCCGGCGTGCTGCAAACCCACCCGATCGTCGCCGTCGACCGCCGCGGCATGGGGATGTCGACCCCGATCGACTGCCGCGACCGCTTCGACCGGGACGCGATGCGCAACCAGGCGCAATTCCAGCGTGGCGACGACCCCGTCGCCAACCTGTCCGACATCTCCAACACCGCCACCACCAACTGCACCGACGCCATCGCGCCGGGCGCCTCCGCCTACGACAACGTGCATGCCGCCTCCGACATCGAGCGGCTGCGCACCCTGTGGGACGTGCCCGCGGTCGCGCTCGTGGGAGTCGGCAACGGCGCCCAGGTGGCGCTCACCTACGCCTCGTCGCGGCCGGGCAAGGTTGCCCGGCTGATCCTGGACTCCCCGGTCGCGTTGGGAACCGGCGCCGAGGCGGCCGCCGAGCAGCAGGTCAAGGGCCAGCAGGCCGCGCTCGACGCGTTCGCCGCCCAGTGCGTGGCGCTCAACTGCGCGCTGGTCCCCGACCCCAAGGGCGCCGTCAGCGCGCTGCTGTCCGACGCGCGCGCCGGCCGGGGCCCCGGCGGGGCGTCGGTCGCGCAGGTGGCCAACGCCATCACCGTCGCCCTGGGCTACCCGTCCGGCGGGAGCACCGACACGGTCTCGAGCCTGGCCAACGCGCTGGCCAGCGCCCGTTCCGGCGACGTCGACCCGCTGAACACCCTGATCACCCACGCCGACGCCACCCAGGACACCGACGGCCAGTTCGTCAACTCCTGCAGCGACGCGGTCAACCGCCCCCCCCCGACCGGGTCCGCGAACTCGTCGTGGCGTGGGGCAAGCTCTACCCGCAGTTCGGCACGGTCGGCGCGCTCAACATGGTCAAATGCGTGCACTGGCCCACCAGCTCACCGCCGGCGCCGCCGAAAGACCTGAAGATCGACGTGTTGCTGGCCGGCGTGCAGAAGGACCCGATCGTGGGCACCGGTGGCGTCGCCGCGACGGCGGCCCTCATCATCAACGCCAACGCGGCCAGCAAGCGGGTGATGTGGCAGGGCATCGGGCACGGTGCGAGCATCTATTCCGCGTGCGCGATCCCGCCGCTGATCGCCTACCTCAACGACGGCAAGCTGCCCGGCACCGACACCTACTGTCCCGCCTGAGTCCCTTACGCCGGCCCGCGCCGCCCCGGTGTACGGTTCGCTCGTGACGGCAGCTGACTCGACCCGAACCGGCTGGGGTGACCGGATCCTGACCGCTTTTCGTCCCCGCACCGGCGCGCCCGGCGCGGCGGCGGTCGTGCGATCGGCGTTGTGGCCGGTGGCCATCCTGTCGGTGCTGCACCGCAGCATCCCGCTTTCCCTCAACGGCAACATCACCGACGACTTCAAGCCGGTGTACCGGGCGGTGCTTAACTTCCGGCACGGCTGGGACATCTACAACGAGCACTTCGACTACGTCGACCCGCACTACCTGTACCCGCCCGGCGGCACGCTGCTGATGGCGCCGTTCGGATACCTTTCCTTCACGCCGTCGCGCTACCTGTTCATCCTGATCAACACCGTGGCCATCCTGATCGCCTGGTACCTGCTGCTGCGGATGTTCAAGTTCACCCTGTCCTCGGTGGCCGCACCCGCCCTGCTGACGGCCATGTTCGCCACCGAGACCGTGACCAGCACGCTGGTGTTCACCAACATCAACGGCTGCGTCCTGTTGGCGGAAATCCTGTTCCTGCGCTGGCTGCTGGATGGCCGGTTCAGCCGGCAGTGGTGGGCCGGTGTCGCCATCGGCCTGACGCTCACGCTCAAACCGCTGCTGGGACCGTTGCTGTTGCTGCCGCTGCTGAACCGGCAGTGGCGCGCGCTGGTGCCGGCCTTCGCCATCCCCGTGGTGATCAACGCGGCGGCGTGGCCGTTGGTGAGCGACCCGATGGACTTCCTCACCCGCACGGTGCCCTACATCCTGGGCACCCGCGACTACTTCAACAGCTCCATCGAGGGCAACGGCGTGTACTTCGGCCTGCCCGCCTGGCTGATCTTGTTCATGCGGATCCTGTTCACGCTGCTGGCGATCGGCGCCCTGTGGCTGCTGTACCGCTACTACCGCACCCGCGACCAACTGTTCTGGTTCACCAGCTCGACGGGCGTGCTACTGCTGTGGTCGTGGCTGGTGCTGTCGCTGGCCCAGGGCTACTACTCGATGATGCTGTTCCCGTTCCTGATGACTGTGGTGCTGCCCAACTCGCTGATCCGCAACTGGCCGGCGTGGCTGGGCATCTACGGCTTCCTGACGCTGGACGACTGGCTGATCTACAAGTGGATGCGGTACGGCCGCGCGCTGCATTACCTGAAGATCACCTACGGCTGGTCGCTGCTGCTGATCGTGGCGTTCACCGTGCTGTACTTCCGCTACCTGGACGCCAAGGCCGAGGGCCGGCTGGACGACGGGATCGACCCCGCCTGGTTACCGGCCGGCCGCGCTACCGTTGACTCATGACCAGTCCCAAGGTGCAACTGAGCGACGCCGAGTGGCGGCAGAAACTCACGCGTGAGGAGTTCGAGGTGCTTCGCCGTGCCGGCACCGAGCGGCCGTTCACGGGCGAATACACCGACACCACCACCGAAGGCATCTACCAATGCCGGGCCTGCGGTGCCGAATTGTTCCGCAGCACCGAGAAATTCGAGTCGCACTGCGGCTGGCCGTCGTTCTTCGACCCGTCGAGCTCCGACGCGGTGATCCTGCGTTCCGACACCTCGCTGGGGATGACCCGCACCGAGGTGCTGTGCGCCACCTGCCACAGCCACCTGGGTCACGTGTTCACCGGTGAGGGCTACCCGACGCCCACCGACCAGCGCTACTGCATCAACTCCATCTCGCTGCGCCTGGTCCCGACGGGCTCATAGCCGGGCCCCAGCCTCGCGACACATAACCAGCTGCGACGACACGCCTATGCTCAACGCAACGGTTTATATCTCGCGGCATCCGCGACGGACGAGCGCGTCGCGCACCCGCCGCACGACGTCCTGCGGCTTGTCCTCGGCGATCACCCGGACGACGATCCAGGCGAGCTCCTGCAGCTTGCGTGAGCGCCACTGGTCTCGGGCGTACTGCCGGCGGTCGGACCGATGCCGGTCACCGTCGTACTCGGCGGCTACTTTGTATCTCTCCCAGCCCATGTCGAGCACGCCGACCAATCGCCAGTGGTCATGCACCGGAATCTGGGTCGTCGGAGCCGACAACCCGGCATCGATCAGCAGAAGACGCAGCCAGGTCTCCTTGGGCGACGCGGCACCAGGGTCGACGAGCGGAAGCGCCGCGCGTAACCGCCGCAGGCCCCGCGCACCGCGGTACCGAATGGCCAGCACTGACACCTCCCCGACGTCGAAAGGCGTCGCGCGCATCAGGGCGTCGAGCCGCGCCACAGCCTCGCCCCTGCGTAGTTGTCTGGCCAGGTCGAACGCCGTCCTCGCTAGGGTGGTCACCGGTAAACCGGCGACGAGGGTGACCTCATCCGGCCGGACACGCTGATTGCGCGTGACCACTCCGTCCGGAGCGTGCTGGTTACGCCAGATCAACTCGACGGGCACGTCGTCGTCGATCCAATTCGAGCCGTGCAACGCCGCCGCGGCGAGCCCGGCCACGACGCCGCGCCGGCCCGACCACAGCCACGCCGCACGGGAACGCATACGCAGCGACGGCGCGGAATGATGCGGCAGGTAGACATCGGGGTAGATGGCCTGGAAATCGGTGCGCAATCGGTACGGGCTCAGCCGCCCCTGCCGCACCGCGTCACTGCCGACAAACACCTCGTCCACTCGTGGGAAGACGCATTTACGACGCCCCAGGATCCCCGGGACATAACTCGTTGCGACCCGCGTCGGCGTGTCGTCGCAACGAGTTATGTGTCGCGACAAGCCAGGGCGCAGATCAGTCCACGCGCGTGGCGTGCACCTCCCAGAACGGGGCGTGCACACGACCGCCCTGCAGCCACGGCTCCATCGCCCGGAACCGCTCCAGCAGGCTCCGGGCCTGCTCGGCCATGTCGGGGTTGCGCGCGGCCATCATCTCGATGGTCTCGGCGCTCATGTTGACCAGGTAGGTCGTCGGGCCAAGATAGGTGATCTCCCAGCCACCCGGCGGCAGCACCTGACGAAAGTCGTCCTCGGACAGCGACCGCATCATGGTGAAGCCGTTGACGTCGTGCGCGCCGAACTCGAACATGTACAGCCGCGCGCCCGGCCTGGTGGCTCGGTGCAGCGCCCGCACGTAGGACTTCTGCAGCTCGGGATCGGTGCTGAACGTGTGGTAGAAAGCGCAGTCCACGACGGTGTCGAAGCGGCCCTCGAAACCGTCCAGCCTGGTCGCGTCGGCCAGCTCGAAATCGACCGACACACCTGCCTTTTGCGCGTTGTCCCGGGCCCGCTCCAACGCGGTCGCCGAGCCGTCGATGCCGGTGGCCGCATACCCCTGCGAGGCGTAGTAGATGGCGTGGTGGCCGGGCCCGGTGCCCGGGTCGAGCACCTCACCCCGCACGGCGCCGAGGGCGACCAGCCGCCGGACCACCGGCTGCGGCCCGCCGATGTCCCACGGCGTGGCCGCCGGCAGGCCGTTCGACAGCCGCTCGTCGCGGTACATCTCCTCGAACCGGGCGGGATCTGTCGGGTCGAAGGGGACCGTCATGGCAGCGCGTTCACCAGCTGCTCGACCGCCACCCGCGGCCCGGTGAAGAACGGCGTCTCCTCGCGGGTGTGCCGCCGGGCGTCGGTGGCGCGCAGCTCGCGCATCAGGTCGACGATGCGGTGCAGCTCGGGGGCCTCGAACGCCAGGATCCACTCGTAGTCCCCGAGCGCGAACGCCGGGACGGTGTTGGCGCGGACGTCCTTGTACTCCCGGGCGGCCATGCCGTGCTCGGAGAGCATGCGGCGGCGCTCCTCGTCGGGCAGCAGGTACCACTCGTAGGACCGCACGAACGGATACACGCAGATGTAGGCGCCGGGTTCCTCGCCGGCCAGAAACGCCGGGATGTGGCTCTTGTTGAACTCGGCCGGGCGGTGCAGCGCCACGCTGCTCCACACCGGCGCGCAGGCCCGGCCCAGCGTTGTGGTGCGCCGGAAGTCGGCGTAGGTCGCCTGCAGCGCCTCGACGGTCTCGGCGTGGGTCCAGATCATGAAGTCGGCGTCGGCCCGCAGGCCGGCGACGTCGTAGAGGCCGCGCACCACGACGCCGCGCTCCTCCTGCAGCTTCAAGAAGGTCGCCGCGTCGTCGACGACGGCTTCCCGCTGTTCGCCGAGCGCGCCCGGGCGCACGGAGAACACCGAGAACATCAGGTAGCGCACCGTCGCATTCAGCGCGTCGTAATCGAGCTTGGCCATGGAACCTATCGTGCCACTTCCGCTTCGAGGGCCTCGACCGCGCGTCCCGCCGAGCCGACACACGCCGGCACGCCGATGCCGTCCAGGTAGCTGCCCGCCACGGCCAGCCCCGGGGGCAGACCCGCGCGCACCTCGGCGACCAGCGCGGCGTGTCCGGGACCGTACTGCGGCATCGCCGCGAGCCAGCGCTGCACGCGCACGTCGACCGGCTCGACGGACAGCCCGAACACGTCGACCAGGTCGCTCAGCGCCCAGCCCAGCAGGTCGTCGTCCGAGGCGGATTCGGCCAGCCCGTCGCCGCAACGCCCGAACGACAGCCGCAGCAGCTGGGTGTCCCCGCGGGCGCCCCACTTGCGGGACGACAGGGTGACCGCCTTACACCGCAACCGCTCCCCGCTGGCCACCAGCACGCCCGAACACTGCGGGAACGGGGTGTCGGCGGGCACCGCGAGCGCCACCACCGCCGACGACGCGCAGACGATCCGGCCGGCGGCCGCGGCGCTGTGCGGGGCGATGCCGGCCACCAGCTGCGCCACCTGTGCGGGCGGAATCGCCAGGACCACCGCGTCGGCGTGGTGGCGCGCACCGGAGTCGTCGAGCAGGTCCCAGCCGGCCCCGGCCCGGTCGAGCCGGCGCACCGCGGCGCGGACCCGGCGCAACCGGCTGCGCCGCACCAGCTCGTCGACCAGCACCTGATAGCCGCCGTCGATCGCCCCGAACACCGGCGCGCCGGTGGCCAGCGGCAGTGCCCGGCGGACCGCGTCGGTCAGGCAGGCGGCGCCGCCATCGAGGGCCGCCGCCACGCCGGGGGCCGCCGCGCGCAGGCCTATCGTCGCCGCGGAACCCGCATACACCCCGCTGAGCAGCGGATCCACCGAGCGGGCCACCGTCTGTTCGCCGAAGCGCTCACCCACCAGGTCGGCGACCGCCGGATCGGCGCCGGGGCGCCAGTCCAGCGGGCGGGCGGGCTCGGCCTCGATGCGTGCGACGGTGGCCTCGTCGACCAGCCCCACCATCGAGGCCGCCGACGACGGGATCCCGACGACGGTACCCGTCGGCAGCGGATGCAACGTCTGCCCGGCGTAGATCAGCGGCCGCGCGCCGGTGGTGGCGAGCTGGCGCCCGGACAGCCCGAGTTCGGCCAGCAGCGCGGGCAGCTCGGGCCGGCGCAGCACGAACGCCTCGGCGCCGACGTCCATCGACTGCGCCCCGACGCGCTCGGTGCGCAGGATCCCGCCCAGCCGGTCACCGGGCTCCACGAGCGTGATGTCGGCGTCCGCATCGGCCGCACGCAGCCGGTAGGCCGCCGTCAGCCCCGAAACACCGCCCCCGACAACGCAATACGAGCGAGATGTCATAGCGAGTGGACCAGCGACACCAACTCGGTCAGCACGCCGGCATCGGTTTCCGGGAGCACCCCGTGGCCGAGGTTGAACACGTGACCGGCCGCCCCGGCGTCGACGGCGCGGCGTCCGTCGTCGACCACCGCGCGCGCGGCGCGCTCCACCGCCGGCCAGTCCGCGAGCAGAACCACCGGGTCGAGGTTGCCCTGCAGCGCCGTGCCGGCGCCGACGCGGGACGCGGCGTCCGCGAGCGAGGTACGCCAGTCCACACCGACCACCGTGGCCCCGCAGTCCGACATCGCGCCCAGCAACTCGGCGGTGCCGACCCCGAAGTGCGTCATCGGCACGCCGTAGTCGGCCAGCTCGGCGAACACCCGAGCGCTGTGCGGCTGCACGTAGGTGCGGTAGTCGGCCAGCGACAGAGCCCCCGCCCACGAGTCGAACACCTGGATGGCGTCCACCCCCGCGTCGAGCTGGGCCCGCAGGAAACCGACGGTGACGTCGGCCAGCTTGCCCAGCAGCGCGTGCCAGCTGTCGGGTTCGGCCAGCATCATCGCCTTGGTGCGGGCGTGGTGGCGGCTCGGGCCCCCCTCGATCAGGTAGGACGCCAGGGTGAACGGCGCACCGGCGAACCCGATCAGCGGGACCTCCCCGAGCGCGGCCACCAGCAACCCGACCGCGTCCGAAACCGGCTGAATTCGTTGCGGGTCAAGGGGTTTGAGCCCATCGACGTCGGCCGCGGTGCGCACCGGCGCGGCGATGACCGGCCCGACACCGGCGACGATGTCCAGGTCGATGCCGGCGCCGAGCAGCGGCACCACGATGTCGGAGAACAGGATCGCCGCGTCGACGCCGTGGCGGCGCACCGGCTGCAGGGTGATCTCACACACCAGCTCGGCGTCGAAGCAGGCGGCCAGCATGTTGTGGTTGGCGCGCAGCGCGCGGTATTCGGGCAGCGAGCGGCCGGCCTGGCGCATGAACCACACCGGCGCCCGGCTGGGTTTGCGACCGGTCACGGCGGCCAGATACGGCGACTCGGGTAGGTCGCGGCGAGTACTCATCGCGCTCAATGCTGCCACGAGCGGCCGGCAAGGTGTGCGCGGCGAGCTTCTGGGTAATGGGTGATACGGAGGCCGTGTGTTTCGGCGTCACGCCGGCTTTGCCCCTCGATGGCTACGGAAGGAGACGGTTGATGTTGCTGACGGGCGGCTCGGCGAAAGACAAGAACGTGGGCGAGGAGGTGGAGCATTTCGTCGACCGGGCGCTGGAGAACGTCGCGCACGGCCGTTTCGAACGGTCACTGTCGGGCCTGACGGCCATCGGGGCACTGGTGACGACCACGGAGATCTACTTCGAGCACTATCGCGCCAGCTTCGGTAACAAGTGGATGTGGAGCCCCATCGTCGTCACCCCTCCGGTCGTCGTCGCCGGGGTGGCCGGCGTCTTCTCACGGCGGTGGGCCAAGCGGTGGCTGCCGATCACCTCGGCGGTGTACGCGGCCAACGGCCTGCTGGGCGAATACTTCCACGCCCGCGGCGTGGCCCGCCGCCCCGGCGGCTGGAAGCTGTTCAACTACAACGTGCCGATGGGCCCGCCGATCGCCGCGCCCGGGCTGATGAGCATCGTCGGCGCGATGGGCCTGCTCGCCGCGATCCTGCGCCGGGAGAAGTGAGCCGTGGCTGACGTCACCAGCGGCCACCACCTGCCAAACCTGCGTCCGGACGGCAAGCCGCTGCACCCGTCGTGGCTGCCCCGCCAGCGCCGCGGCGTCACACCGCAGATGATCGGCCGCTACCCCGACTACGACGTGCTCGGCGCCATGGACACCTGGGACGGGGCCACCCGCCGGGTGGTGCTGGCCCGGCTCGAGGAGCCGGGCCCGTTGCGGTTCTTCGACGCCTCCGAGGAACCCACGCTGCGCGCGTTCTGCGACATCGCGCTGGCCCAGGACGCCGACCCGCGGATCCCGGTGGCCGAGATGGTCGACGCCAAGCTGGCCGACGGCGAGTTCGACGGCTACCAGTACGCCGGCATGCCCGACGACCGCGATACCTGGCACATGGTGCTCGCCGGCTTGAATGAGACAGCCGAGGCGACCTCGGGCGCGGAGTCGTTCGCGGCGGCCCCCATCGAGGACCAGGAGTTCATCGTCGGGCGCTTCGCCAAGGCACAGCTCTGCGGCGGGACGTGGGAGAAGCTCAACGTCAAGCGGGCGTGGTCGGTGGTGATGCGGGGCGCGTTAGGCGCGTTCTACAGCCACCCGTGGGCCTGGAACGAGATCGGGTTCGGCGGGCCGGCCTACCCGCGCGGTTTCATGCGGCTCGGCGGGGTGGCCAACCGCGAGCAGTTCGAGACCCCGGGTGCCACCGCCGAGGACCCGGCCGGGGCCGTCGAGGAGGACCACCTCTATGGGTGACTTCTGGCGCGGCGTGTTCAAGGGTTCGGTGGGCCCGCGCGACAACGATTCGCGATTTCTGCTCGACGTACACTCGCGCGAACTGCCCGGCGAGGCCACCATGCGCCGCTACTCCGACGACGAGGAAGTCGACCTGGTGATCGTCGGCGCGGGCGCGGGCGGCTCGGTGCTGGCCCAGCGGCTGGCCCGGGCGGGCTGGCGCATCGTGATCCTCGAGGCCGGGCCGTTCTGGCACCCCGACGAGGACTGGGTCTCCGACGAAGCCGGATCGCGCCACCTGTACTGGACGCAGAAGCGGATCATCGGCGGCGCGGACCCGATCGAGCTGGGCAAGAACAACTCCGGCCGCGGCGTGGGCGGGTCGATGGTGCACTACGCCGGCTACACGCCCCGCTTCCACCCCAGCGACTTCGAGACCTTCAGCCGCGACGCGGTCGGCGTTGACTGGCCGATCAGCTACGCCGACCTGCTGCCGCACTACGAACGCGTCGAGCGCGAACTCCCCGTCGCCGGCCAGGACTGGCCGTGGGGATACCAGCACCGCTACCCGCACGCGCCCCATCCGGTGTCGGGGTCGGCCATGAAGATCTGGGAGGGCGCGCTGAACCTGGGCATCGAGATGCGCGTCGGCCCGGTGGGCATCGTCAACGGCACCTTCGGCAACCGGCCGCACTGCATCTACCGCGGCTACTGCCTGCAGGGCTGCAAGGTCAACGCCAAGGCCAGCCCGTACGTCACCCACCTGCCCGACGCGCTGAACCACGGCGTCGAGATTCGCGCGAACTGCATGGCCGGGCGCATCGAGCTCGATGGAAACGGGAACGCAAGCGGGGTAACCTATTTCGCCAACGACGACGACGGGAGTTTTCGAGAGCGGTTCCAGCGCGCCAAGGTGGTCGCGGTGGCCGGCTACTCGATCGAGACGCCCCGGCTGCTGCTCAACTCGACCAGCCCGAGCTTCCCCGACGGCCTGTGCAACAACCACGACCAGGTCGGCCGCTACGTGATGGTGCAGGGCGCCACGCAGACCGCCGGGCGCTGGCCGGAGGAGCTGCGGATGTACAAGGCGCCGCCGCCGGAGGTCTCCTCGGAGCAGTTCTACGAGACCGATCCCGACCGGGGCTTCGCCCGCGGGTTCTCCATCCAGACCGTCTCCCCGCTGCCGATCGGCTGGGCCGAGCACGTGCTGGCCGACGGGCACTGGGGGCCGGCGCTGCGCGAATACATGCGCGACTACAACCACTGGGCCGTCGTCGGCGTGCTCAACGAGCTGCTGCCCCATGCGGACAACCGGGTGACCACCGTGGACGGGGAGACCGATCGCTATGGCATTCCGATCGCCCGGATGGACTACAGCCTCTCCGGTAACGACAGGGCCAACATGGACTACTCGAGGGAGGTCATCACCAACATCCTGCACGCCGGCGGCGCCCAGGACATCCTCACCATCGAGCGCTTCGCCCACCTCATCGGCGGCGCCCGGATGGGCACCGACCCGGAGAAGAGCGTCGTCAACTCCGACCACCGCAGCTGGGCGGTGCCGAACCTGTTCATCACCGACGGTTCGGTGTGCCCCACCCAGGGCAGCGCCAACCCGGCGCTGACCATCATGGCGCTGGCGTCGCGGCTGGGCGAGCGGATCGCCCGCGGCGACATCAAGGCCGAGGCCGTCGGCGTGGGTGCACGCTCCGGGCGTGGTTAGCGGCTGCGTACTATCCAGAACCGCAACCGTTCAGCGCGCAGCGATCGAAGATTCAGGAGCCCGGATGCCCGTCAGTGTCCCCCCGGTGAGTTACGACGAGTTCCCCAGCCTGCGTTGTGAACGCGGCGAGAACGGGGTGCTGACGCTGGTTCTCGACGCGCCCGGGCTGAACTCGGTCGGGCCCCAGATGCACCGCGACCTCGCCGACATCTGGCCGGTGATCGATCGCGACCCCGACGTGCGCGCGGTGCTGGTGCACGGTGAGGGCAGGGCGTTCTCCTCCGGCGGCAGCTTCGATCTGATCGCCGAGACCATGGGCGGCTACGAGGACCGGATGCGCATCATGCGTGAGGCCCGCGACCTGGTGTTCAACATGATCAACTGCGACAAGCCGGTGGTCTCGGCGATCCGGGGTCCGGCCGTCGGCGCGGGCCTGGTGGTGGCGCTGCTGTCCGACATCTCGGTGGCCAGCCGAACCGCCAAGCTCATCGACGGGCACACCAAGCTCGGGGTGGCCGCGGGTGACCACGCTGCGATCTGCTGGCCGCTGCTGGTCGGCATGGCCAAGGCCAAGTACTACCTGCTCACCTGCGAAACGCTGCTGGGCGAGGAGGCCGAGCGCATCGGCCTGGTCTCGGCGTGCGTGGACGACGACGACGTGCTGACCACCGCCGCCGGCATCGCCGAGAAGCTGGCACAGGGCGCGCAGAACGCGATCCGCTTCACCAAGCACAGCCTCAACCACTGGTATCGGATGTTCGGCCCGACCTTCGAGACGTCGGTGGGCCTGGAATTCCTCAGCTTCAGTGGGCCCGACGTGGCCGAGGGCCTGGCCGCGCACCGAGAGAAACGCCCCGCGAACTTCACCGGCACCGCCACCTAGCAGGGCCGATACCTGCCGCCGCGGGAACGGCGGACCGACATAACGGCTTGGTCGCGACGGCGCGCGATGCGGCGTGCCTGTCGCGGCGTGTCGGGCCGGGGGTCTACCGTCGGACGTTGTGACGAGGAGCGGCACTCGTGAGCTCAGCTGAACCGGCCCCATTCCGCGATGCGGTCGCGGCGATGAACGCCGTCAGCGTGCGGCCGGAGATCGAGCTGGGCCCGATCCGGCCGCCGCAGCGGTTGGCGCCCTACAGCTACGCGCTGGGCGCCGAGGTCAAGCACCCCGACCTCGAGATCGTCCCGGAGCGGTCCGAGGGTGACGCGTTCGGCAGGCTGATCCTGCTGTACGACCCCGAGGGCGCCGACGCCTGGGACGGCACGCTGCGCCTGGTCGCCTACATCCAGGCCGACCTGGACGCCAGCGAGGCCGTGGACCCGCTGCTCCCCGAGGTGGCGTGGAGTTGGCTGAACGACGCTCTGGAGGCACGCCTGCAGCACGTCACGGCCCTCGGCGGCACCGTCACCGCCACCACCTCGGTGCGCTACGGCGACATTTCCGGGCCACCCCGCGCCAACCAACTCGAGCTTCGGGCGTCGTGGACCGCAACCACCCCCGACCTCGGCGTCCACGTCGAGGCGTTCTGCGAGGTGCTCGAGTACGCCGCGGGCCTGCCGCCGTCCGGGGTCACCGACCTGAGCTCGCGGTCACGCGCCTGACATGCGCGAACCGTCGGCCTCCAGGACCGGTGGCGCGCCGGCCGCGGAACCCGGCAGCGACGCGCCCGACGCCACCGAACCCGACGCCATCCCCCTGGTGCACCCGGCCGCCGGACTACCAGAGCTGTCCGTCAGCGTCCGCGAGATCGGGGCGGCCGCCGAACTGCTCGACCGCGGCCACGGCCCGTTCGCGGTGGACACCGAGCGCGCGTCGGGCTTCCGCTACTCCAACCGGGCCTACCTGATCCAGATCCGGCGCGCCGGGGCCGGCACCGTGCTCATCGACCCGGTCAGCCACGGCGCCGAGCCGCTGGAGGCGCTGCGGCCCGTGGCCGACGTGCTCGGCACCGACGAATGGATCCTGCACGCCGCCGACCAGGACCTGCCGTGCCTGGCCGAGGTCGGGATGCGGCCCCCGGCGCTCTACGACACCGAGCTGGCTGGGCGGTTGGCCGGCTTCGACCGGGTGAACCTGGCGGCCATGGTCGAGCGCCTGCTGGGCTACGGGCTGGCCAAGGGCCACGGCGCGGCCGACTGGTCCAAACGCCCACTGCCCGCCGAGTGGCTCAACTACGCGGCCCTGGACGTCGAACTGCTCATCGAATTGCGCGAGGCGGTCTCGGAGGTTCTGGCCGAACGAGGCAAAACCGATTGGGCCGCGCAGGAATTCGACCATCTGCGCAACTTGGGGCTGATGGACGCCGCCCCGGTGGCGCGCCGGGACCGGTGGCGGCGGACGTCGGGAATCCATCGCATTCGCGACCGCCGCGGCCTGGCCGCAGTACGCGAGCTGTGGTTGGCCCGCGACCGCATCGCCCAGCGCCGCGACGTCGCACCGCGCCGCGTCCTGCCGGACTCGGCCATCATCGACGCCGCGGTCGCCAACCCGACGACGGTCGAGGAACTCGTCGCGCTGCCGGTGTTCGGTGGGCGCAACCAGCGGCGCAGCGCCGAGGTGTGGCTGGCGGCGTTGCAGGCGGCCCGCGAGAACCGGCCTCCGCCGCTGGACGCCGAGCAACCGAACGGGCCGCCGCCCGCGTCGCGGTGGAGCAGACGCAAACCCGAGGCGGCGGCCCGGCTGGAGGCGGCGCGGGCCGCGCTGGCTGAGGTGTCGCAGCGGGTGGACGTCCCCACCGAGAACCTGGTCTCGCCCGACCTGGTGCGGCGACTGTGCTGGGACTGGGAGACCCCCGGCGGAGCGGCGGACGCGGTCGAGGCCGTCGACGCGTTCCTGCGCGCCGGGCAGGCACGGACCTGGCAGCGGGAGCTGGTGGTCGCCGTGCTGGCGCGCGCGGTCCAGCAGGCCGAGGGTGCCGGCACCGAGATCGACGGCAGCGGGGAAAGCCCGGATTAGTCTAGGCGCTCGCGGATCTCAGTTTCGGCGGCGATGCTGCTGCCCAGGGCGGCGACCCAGCCCGTGATCCGTCGGGCCACGTCCTGGTCGGTCAGCCCGAGGTCGGCCAGCACCTCACCGCGCGAGGCGTGCTCGAAGAACTCCTGCGGCAGCCCGACGTCGCGGCACGGCACGTCGACCTCGGCACGCCGCAGTGCGCCCGACACCGCGGACCCGACACCGCCGTTGACACCGTTGTCCTCGAGCGTGACCACCAGCTTGTGCTGCGCCGCCAGTTCCACGACGCCCTCGGCCACCGGCAGCACCCAGCGGGGGTCGATCACGGTCACGCCGATCCCCTGGTTGTGCAGCCGCCGGGCCACGGCCATCGCCATCGCCGCGAACGCCCCGACCCCCACCAGCAGGACGTCGTGGTTGCAGCCACTGGCCGGCACCGCCAGGACGTCCACGCCGGAACGCCGTTCCAGGGCCGGGATGTCTTCGCCCACATCGCCTTTGGGGAAGCGTATGGCGGTCGGCCCGTCACCGACGTCGAGCGCCTCGCCGAGTTCCTCGCGCAGCCGCGTCGCATCGCGCGGCGCGGCCACCCGCATGCCCGGCACGATGCCCAGCATCGACAGGTCCCACATGCCGTTGTGGCTGGGGCCGTCCGAACCGGTGATCCCGGCCCGGTCGAGCACCATGGTGACGGGCAGCTTGTGCAGCGTCACGTCCATCATGACCTGGTCGAACGCCCGGTTCAGGAACGTCGAGTAGATCGCCACCACCGGATGCATCCCCGCCATGGCCAGACCGGCCGCGGACGTCATCGCGTGCTGCTCGGCGATGCCGACGTCGAACAGCCGGTCCGGGAACTGCTGCCCGAACGCCGTCAGCCCGGTGGGGCCGGGCATCGCCGCGGTGATGGCCACGATGTCGCGGCGCTGCCTGCCGTAGGCGATCAGCGCGTCGGAGAAGGTCGCCGTCCACCCCGGGCCGGAAATCTTGGTGGCCCGGCCGGTGACCGGGTCGATCACGCCGCAGGAATGCATCTGCTCGGCTTCGTCGTCCTCCGCCGGCGCGTAGCCCATCCCCTTCCGGGTGACCACGTGCACGATCACCGGGCGCCCGAAGTCGCGCGCGTGGCGCAGCGCCACCTCGACGGCGCGTTCGTCGTGACCGTCGACCGGTCCCACGTATTTGAGCCCGAGATCGGTGAACAGCAACTGCGGGGACAGCGAATCCTTGATGCCCGCCTTCACGCTGTGCATGAACCGGTAGGCGATCTTGCCGAACAGCGGCATCGCCCGCAGCGCCTCGCGCCCCTTCTCCAGCGCCTGCTCGTAGGCCGGCTGCAGCCGCAGCGTGGCGAGATGGTCGGCGACGCCGCCGATGGTCGGCGCGTAGCTACGGCCGTTGTCGTTGACGACGATGACCACCGGCCGGCGGGATGCGGCGATGTTGTTCAGCGCCTCCCAGCACATGCCGCCGGTGAGCGCGCCGTCCCCGACCACCGCGACCACGTGCCGGTTGCGGTGACCGCTCAGCTCGAACCCCTTGGCCAGCCCGTCGGCGTACGACAGCGCCGCGCTGGCGTGGCTGGACTCCACCCAGTCGTGCTCGCTCTCGGCGCGCGACGGATAGCCCGACAGCCCGCCCTTTTTGCGCAGGCTCTCGAAGTCCTGGCAACGCCCCGTCAGCATCTTGTGCACGTAAGCCTGATGGCCGGTGTCGAAGATGATCGGGTCGTGGGGCGAATCGAACACCCGGTGCAGCGCCAGCGTCAGTTCGACGACGCCCAGGTTGGGGCCCAGATGTCCTCCGGTGGCAGCGACCTTGTGGATCAGGAACTCGCGGATCTCGGCGGCGAGATCGCGCAGCTGCTGCTGGGAAAGGTGCTGCAGATCAGCGGGCCCGCGGATCTGTTCGAGCATCCGGTCAGTCTACGCAGCGGTTGCGGGAACAGCAGGGCCGCGGCGGAAGTCAGCCGGCTTAGGAGGGACCGAAGAGTTCGGCTAGCGTGCCGTGAAGCTCGGGGTCGGCCAGCATGACGACCTCGTCGCCGGCCTGAAGTTCGGTGTCGCCCCGCACCGGCACCAGGCCGGTGGCGCGGACCACGATGCTCACCCAGATGTCGCCGACGCGGTCGCTGAGCCCCTCGACGGTGCACCCCTCGGCGGCCGAGCCCTTGGCAACACTGAACCGGTGGACGCCCTCCGGCTCGTCCGCGAGCCGGACACCGATCTCCCACGGCTGGGTCTCTACCGTGCGCATGGGCAGCTGCAACAGGGTCGCGACACCGGGCACCGCGCTGCCCTGCACCAGAACCGAGAAGATCACGACGACGACCACGATGCCGTACAGGCGTTCCGCGTCGGGCACGTGCGCGGCGCGCACGAACTCGCCGAGCAGGATCGGCACCGCCCCCTTGAGGCCGGCGAACAGGATGAACAGACGTTCGTTTCGCGCAAGCTCCACCCCGAGCAGGCAGGAACTCACCGCCAGCGGACGGATCAGCGCCGTCAGGGCCATCCCGAGAGCCAGCCCGGGAATCCATACGTCCGGATGGGTGAGCACGTTGAGGTCGACGGTCAGACCCAGCACGACAAAGGCAACGATTTCGGCGAGACCGGCCAGGGCGGCGTGGAAGCGCTTGATCTCGGCCTTGTAGGGCGCTCGAGCGTCGCCGATCACGATGCCGGCGACGAACACGGCCAGGAACCCCGAGCCGTGCGCCAGCGTGGCGATGCCGTACAGCATCAGGCTGGATGCCAGCGTTCGCAGCGGGTAGAGGCCTTCGCTCGGCAATGCCACGCGGCGCATGAAGACGAGCAGGGCACGGCCGCCGATCACCCCGACGGCCAGGCCGATCGCCATCTGCAGGATGAACTGGGCTCCCACGCCGGCGAACCCGGCCGCGCTGAGGGCACCGGCGGCGACCAGGCTCGTCATCAACGAGATGCCGACCGGATCGTTGGCGCCGGACTCGCCCTCCAGGATGGTGCTGCTGCGCCCCCTGATCTCTCGTTTGCCCAGGACGGAGAAGACCACGGCCGGATCCGTGGGGGCCACCGCGGTCGCGACGAGCACCGCGGGGAACCAGCCGATTCCGCACGCGTAGTGCAGCATCAGCGCGGCGCCGGCGGCGGTCAGGGCGGTACCCAGGACGCCGACCGACAGGATCGGCGCGACTGCCGCCCGGAAACGGGCGGGCCCGATGTGCATTCCGCCGTCGAACAACACCAGCACCAGCGCGATGGTGATGACCCGCTCCACGATCCGCTCGGTCGGCGGCTGCACCGCGGGCACGGCGCGCACCGCCACCGCCGCTCCGACCAGCACCAGCAGGGGCACCGGAATCTTGAACCGCTCGGTCAGGCGGTTCGCCAGGACCGCGACCAAACCGATGGCGCTGGCGAACAGGACCATCAGCGCGTAACTGAGGGTCTCGTTCACGACGGCGGCACTCGGAGACGGCCCGGGGAGCACCGCATGGGCGATCGACCCGGCTCGACGGCCGGGGACCGTCCTATTGTGGTAAGCACCTGAGCCTTTCAGTCGGTCGACAAAGACGTCGCCGACCAGACTTCCCGGCACACCGCGAATGGAGTGTAGCCGCTCTCGGCTGGCACCCGCAGAGGCATTGCGCCTACCGGTTTCTCGTGCGCTTCACGGTCGCCGTCGCGCGCGGGTCAGCAGCGCAACGCATTCGGTGTGATGGGTCAGCGGAAACGCGTCGAACACCTTGAGCTTGTCCACCACATAGCCGTGCCCGCGGTACAGGCCGATGTCGCGCGCGAAAGACGCCGCCTCGCAACCGATGTGGACAACACACGGAACCCCGGCGGCGGCCAGCAGATCGATCACCTCGCGTCCGGCCCCCGCCCGCGGCGGATCCAGCACGGCCACGTCGGCGCCGGCGCGCTGCGACGCGAGCGCCCGTCGCACCGAGTCGGTGACCACGTTCACCTGCGGCAGGTCAGCCAGCGCCACCCGGGCGGCGCGCGTCGACGCGCGCGACGTGTCGACCGTCAGCACCCGCCCGGCGCGCCCCACCGCGTCCGCGAGCGCGGCGGCGAAGACCCCCGCACCGCCGTAGAGGTCCCACACCGCCATGCCCGCCGCCGGCTGCGCCCACTCGGCGACCAGGCTCGTGTAGACGCGCGCCGCGTCGCGGTGGGCCTGCCAGAAGGCCGTCACGGGCACCCGCCAACTGCGCTCGCCCACCCGCTGCACCGCCTCGTAGCCGCCCTCCACGACCTTGGTGGCGATCCGCCCGCCCTGCCGCACGGTGCGCACCACGTGGCGCCGGCCGTCGTCGTCGACGGCCACGTGCAGCTGCGCGGCCGGCGGCAGGTCGGCCCGGGTGACGTTCGCGGCGATCCCGTCCAGCATCCCGTGGGGCAGTTGCGCGCAGCGCAGGTCGGTCACCAGGGCGTCGCTGTGGTACCGGTGAAACCCGGGGCGCCGGTCCGGTCCCACCTCCAGCCGGACCCGGGTGCGCCACCCGGTCGGCCCGGAACCCGACAGCTGCTCGGCCCCCGCGTCCGCGCCGCTCCAGTCGAACCCGCCCAGCCGTTGCAACTGGTTGGCCACCACCTGAGCCTTGAGCACCCGGGCCGCCTCCGGGGTGGCGAACGCCAGATCGCAACACCCGGCACCGCCCACCCCGGCGATCGGGCACAGCGAGTCGGTGCGGTCCCGCGACGGCTCGATCACCTCGACAACCTCGGCGTGCCAATAGGATCCGCGGTCCGCGGTGACGCGCACCCGCACCCGTTCGCCGGGCAGCGCATACCGGACGAACACGACCCGGCCTTCATGGTGGGCCACGCAGCTGCCGCCGTTGGCGGGGGCGCCGGTGACCACCGTCAGCTCGGCCTCGGCCGGCGCCGCTGTCCCCGCCCGAGGCGGGTCGGGCCGCGGTCGTGTGCTCAATCGAAAATTCCGCGACGGGCGTCGCCGGGCGCGGATTGCGGCTGCAGGTTGGAGAGCCGCTCCGACGAGGTCAACTGCCAGGGAACCGAGGTCACCATCACGCCGGGCATGAACAGCAGGCGGCCCTTGAGCCGCAACGCACTCTGGTTGTGCAGCAGCTGCTCCCACCAGCGTCCGACCACGTATTCGGGGATGAACACCGTCACCACGGTGCGCGGCGACTCCTTGCTGGCACGCTTGACGTAATCCAGCACCGGGCGGGTGATCTCGCGATACGGGGAGGCGATGACCTTGAGCGGCACGCTGATCTCGCTCTGCTCCCACTGGTGCACCAGCTCCCGCGTCTCCGCGTCGTCGACGCTGACCGTGACGGCCTCCAGCGTGTCGGGCCGGGTGGCCCGCGCGTAGGCCAGCGCGCGCCGGGTCGGCAGGTGCAGCTTCGACACCAGCACCACGGCGTGGTTGCGGCTGGGCAGGACGATCTCCTTCTCCTCCTCCGCGGCCTGCGCCAATTCCCGGTTGACGGTGTTGTAGTGCTTGCGGATGAGTTTCATCACGACGAACAGCGCGCTCATCGCGACGATCGCGATCCAGGCGCCGGCAAGGAATTTCGTGATCAACACGATGAACAGGACCGTGCCCGTGGACAGCAGCCCGACGGTGTTGACGACCCGTGAGCGCATCATCGTGCGCCGCACCCGCGGGTCGGTCTCGGTGCGCAGCAACCGGGTCCAGTGCCGGACCATGCCGATCTGACTGAGCGTGAACGAGATGAAGACCCCCACGATGTACAGCTGGATCAGCGCGGTGACCTCCGCCCGGAACGCGAGGATCGCCAGCAGCGCCGCCGCCGACAGGAAGAGGATGCCGTTGGAGAACGCCAACCGGTCTCCGCGGGTGTGCAACTGGCGGGGCAGGTAGCTGTGTTGCGCCAGGACGGAGCCCAGCACCGGGAACCCGTTGAACGCGGTGTTGGCCGCCAGCACCAGAATCAGCGCCGTCACCGTCGCGATCAGCAGGAACCCGATGTGGAAGCTGCCGAACACCGTCTCCGCCAGCTGCGTGACGAGGGTCTTCTGGTAGTAGTCCGGCGGGGTGCCGGTCAGCTGGGTCGCGGGGTCGTCGACGAGCTGGACCCCGATCTTCTGGGCCAGCACGATGATGCCCATCAGCAGCGTCACCGCGATCCCGCCCAGCATCAGCAGCGTCGTGGCGGCGTTGCGCGACTTGGGCTTCTGAAACGCCGGCACCCCGTTGCTGATCGCCTCGACACCGGTCAGCGCCGCACAGCCCGACGAGAACGACCGCGCCACCAGGAACGCGAACGCGAAACCGAGGACCGGGCCGTTCTCGGCGTGCATCTGAAACGCGGCGGATTCGGCGCGCAACGGATTGCCCAGCACGTAGATCCGGAACAGCCCCCAGCCGATCATGATGACGACCCCGAAGATGAACGCGTAGGTCGGGATGGCGAACGCCACCCCCGACTCGCGGATTCCGCGCAGGTTCAGCCCCATCACCAGCAGGATGGCCGCCACGCAGAACCACACCTTGTGTTCGGCCACGATCGGGATGGCCGAGCCGATGTTCGACATCGCCGACGCCGTCGAAACGGCAACGGTGAGAACGTAATCCACCATCAGTGCGCTGGCCACCGTGAGGCCGGCGTTGTCGCCGAGGTTGGTGGTGACGACCTCGAAGTCGCCGCCGCCGGAGGGGTAGGCGTGCACGTTCTGCCGGTAGCTGGCCACCACCACCAGCATGACCGCGACGACCGCGAGCCCGATCCACGGCGTGAGCGAGTAGGCGGCCACGCCGGCCACCGAGAGCATCAGGAAGATCTCCTCGGGCGCATAAGCCACCGAGGACAGGGCGTCGGAGGCGAACACCGGCAGGGCGATGCGCTTGGGCAGCAGCGTGTGCGTCAGCCTGTCGCTGCGGAATGGTCGCCCGATCAGCAACCGGCGAGCGGCGGTGGAAAGTTTGGACACGAGAGCCAAGAGTAAGCCCACCCCGGCTTGCCGGTAGCGTTCTCCAGGCGAGAATGTTCTGGACCGAAATCGGCTGGCCACACGAGGTTGCCGACAGATGAACACCAGCGGGACCAGCCGGGAGGACTCCAAGTGCGGGTGGTAGTGATGGGGTGCGGCCGGGTGGGTTCGTCGGTCGCCGACGGGCTATCCCGGATCGGCCACGAAGTCGCGGTCATCGACCGCGACAGCACTGCATTCAACCGGCTCAGCCCGGAGTTCGCCGGCGAGCGGGTGCTGGGCCAGGGTTTCGACCGCGATGTGCTGCTGCGGGCGGGCATCGAGGAGGCGGAGGCGTTCGCCGCGGTGTCCTCCGGCGACAACTCCAACATCATCTCGGCGCGGCTGGCGCGCGAGACGTTCGGCGTCCAGCGCGTCGTCGCCCGCATCTACGATGCCAAGCGCGCCGAGGTCTACGAGCGCCTCGGGATACCCACGATCGCCACCGTGCCCTGGACCACCGATCGGCTGCTCAACGCGCTGCTGCGCGACACCGAGACCGCCAAGTGGCGCGACCCGACCGGCACGGTCGTCGTCACCGAGGTCGTCCTGCACGAGGAGTGGATGGGCCATCGGATCACCGATCTCGAGCAGGCCACCGGCGCCCGCGTCGCGTTCCTGATCCGGTTCGGGGCGGGGGTGTTGCCGGAGCCGAAAACGGTCATCCAGGCCGGGGATCAGGTCTATGTCGCCGCGATCTCCGGTCGTGCCGCCGAGGCGGTGGCCATCGGGGCGCTGCCGCCGAGCGAGGATCTCGAGTCGGGACCGGGCCGGTGAAGCGGAAAGAGCCGACCGGCGGGGCTGTGGGGGTACCACCCGCTTGCGGGGGAGAGTGGGCCAGATGAGGGTAGCTGTCGCCGGGGCCGGAGCGGTCGGTCGTTCGGTCACGCGGGAACTGGTCGGGAACGACCACGAGGTGACCCTGATCGAGCGCAACCCCGACCACGTCGACGTGGACGCCATCCCGGCCGCGCACTGGCGCCTCGGCGACGCCTGCGAACTGAGCCTGCTGGAATCGGTGCACCTCGAGGACTTCGACGTGGTCGTCGCCGCGACCGGCGACGACAAGGCCAACGTCGTGCTCAGCCTGCTGGCCAAGACCGAGTTCGCGGTGCCGCGGGTCGTGGCGCGGGTCAACGATCCACGCAACGAATGGCTGTTCACCGACGCCTGGGGGGTGGATGTCGCGGTGTCGACGCCACGCATGCTGGCGTCGCTGATCGAGGAGGCCGTCGCCGTCGGCGACCTGGTGCGGCTCATGGAGTTCCGCCGGGGTCAGGCCAACCTGGTCGAGATCACCCTGCCCGACGACACGCCGTGGGGCGGCAAGCCGGTACGCAAGCTGCAACTGCCCCGGGACGCCGCCCTGGTCACCATCCTGCGCGGTCCGCGCGTGATCGTCCCGGAGGCCGACGAACCACTGGAGGGTGGCGACGAGTTGCTGTTCGTCGCGGTTACCGAGGTCGAAGAGGAGCTGCGCGCACTGCTGCTGCCGAGCACTGCGCCGGCCGAGCCGGGGGAAGCGGCGCCGGCCGGCTAGTCCACGCCGCGGGCGCCGGCCTCGTTGACCGCGGCGATCGCGCGCTGGGCCGACCGGTAGGCCGAATAGGTGACCAGCGCGGCCATCGCGGTCAACGGCCAGCCCATCGCGATGCGGGCGACCCCCAGCCAACCGGTCTGGTCGGCCTCGTAGAGGTGTCGCTGCACGACGAACCGGGCGCCGAACACCAGCACCCAGCACAGGGACGCGACGTCGAAGGCGTACACCGCGCGGGGCACGCCGCGCCAGGTGTGCTCGCGCCCGCCAGCCCAGCTGGCCAGGTAGCCGACCAGCGGCCGGCGCACCAGCACCGACACCGAGAAAACGATCGCCCACAGCAACGACATCCAGATGCCCAGCAGGAAGTAGCCCTTGGACTCCCCCATGACGTAGGCGATCAGCGCACACACGACGACGCCACCGAACCCGGAGACCGCCGGCTGCATGGATTCCCGCCTGGCGAGCCGCCACAGCAGCACCAGCGCGGACACCCCCAGCGCGGACCCGACCGCGGCCAGCAGCCCGAACAGGTTGGAGGCGAACACGAAGGTGACCACGGGCAGCGACGAGTAGACGACGCCGCTGACCCCGCCCAGCTGCGCCAGCAGGCGTTCGGCGCCGGTGCGCCCGGTGACGATGCCACCGCAGTCCGTCGGGCCGATCGGAGCGGCCCCCCCGTCGTCGGAGACGGTCACCGCTGAATTTCGTAGTGCGGGTTGTAGATCGCCTTGGCGCCGTTCTCGAGCTTGCCCACCCGGCCGCGCACCCGCAGCGTGCGGCCCGAGTCGATGCCGGGAATGCGGCGCTGACCCAACCACACGAGGGTGACGGTGTCGGTGCCGTCGAACAACTCGGCGCGAACGCCGCCCGAGCACCCCTTGCCGTTGGTCTCCACGCTGCGCAGCGTGCCGACCATGGTGACCTCCTGGCCGCGCTCGCAATCGATCGCCCGCTGCGCGCCGGTGCTCGTCACTTCGTCGGACAACTCCTCGGAGTCGCGTTGCTCCGGGTGCTCCGTCAACCGACGGGTGAGCCGGCGCAGATACCCTTGCGCCCCCATGGCCACTCCTGACAATGCTGATGGCGCTTTCCGTTATGCCAACGGACACCTTAGAGCTCTTGGTTCCCGCGCGCCAACCGGGCCAAACCTCGTGTTGGAGCGGACGGCAGGGCCGGGCACTATCGGAGAGGTGGGTGTCGATCTGAGCGGTGTCACCACCGTGCTGCTGCCCGGAACCGGCTCCGACGACGACTACGTCCGGCGGGCGTTCTCCGGCCCGTTGCAGCAGGCCGGCGCGCTGCTCGTGGCCCCCGCGCCGCGCCCGGAGCGGTTGATCGACGGATATCTGTCCGCCCTGGACGATGCCGCGCGGGTCGGTCCGGTCTGTGTCGGCGGCATCTCGATCGGCGCCGCGGTGGCAACCGCGTGGGCGCTGGCGCACCCGGACCGCACGGTCGCAGTGCTGGCCGCGCTGCCCGCCTGGGCCGGAGCGCCCGGGTCGGCGCCCGCCGCCCTGGCGGCCCGGTACTCGGCGGCCCGGCTGCGCAGCGACGGGTTGGCGGCGACGACGACCCAGATGCGGGCATCCAGCCCGCCCTGGCTCGGCGACGAGCTGGCGCGGTCGTGGCGGGCGCAGTGGCCACACCTGCCCGACGCCATGGACGCAGCGGCGGGCTACGTCGCCCCCGGCCACGCCGACCTGGGCCGGCTGGCCGCGCCGCTGGCCGTGGTCGGCGCCGTCGACGACACCGTGCATCCGCTGCAGGTCGCGGTGGAATGGGTCGCCGCCGCGCCGCGTGCAGCCCTGCGCACGGTGACGCTGCAACAGTTCGGCGCGGACACCGCCGAACTCGGCGCGGCGTGCCTGGGGGCGCTGGCCGACCTGTGAGCCCCGGGGTCCGGGTCAGCCGCCGGTCGTCGACCGCAGCTGCTGCATGGCCGATCCCTGGGCGCTGCGGCGTTCCGCGGGCCCGTCCGGCGCCGGTTGCGCGTCGCCGGCCTGCTGGGCCTGCTGCGCGGCGGCGGCCTCCCGCAGCTGCGCCACCATCGCTTCGGGCAGCTGCACCGCCAGCGGCGTGCGCACCGGCAGGGGCGTCTCGCCGCGGCGAACCACCGTGTCCGCCAACGCCGCACGCGCCTCCCGGTCCAGCGCCTCGATCGTCTCGTGCGTGCCATTGACCACGCAACGAATCATCCAGCGATAACCGTCGACCCCGATGAACCGCACCACCCCGGCGGCGCTGCCGACCACTTCCCGGCCCCACGGGCCGTCCTGGATGCTGACCGTGGCCGAGTCGTTGCGCAGCGACTCCGCGAGCTCGGCGGCCACCTCCCGCCACAGACCGCCCGTCTTGGGCGCCGCGTAGGCGGCGATGGTGAAACGGCCATTGGGTGTGACGACCCACACGGCGCTGGGGACGCCGGTCTCGGTCAGCTCGACCTGCAACTGGCCGCCGTCGGGCATCGGGATGAGCACCGAACCCAGGTCGAGCCGGGCCACCTGCGCGACGGACGGGTCGTCAAAGT
Source organism: Mycobacterium sp. TH-M103 (assembly GCF_057473785.1). Taxonomy (NCBI): domain Bacteria; kingdom Bacillati; phylum Actinomycetota; class Actinomycetes; order Mycobacteriales; family Mycobacteriaceae; genus Mycobacterium; species Mycobacterium sp. TH-M103. Next base: position 41,516 of record NZ_JBYCLG010000207.1, on the reverse strand, counting down.
CGTCGATGTCGAACGGGCCTTCGAGAGCGCCCGGCTCGTCGGCGGCCTGAGCGCCGGCAGCCTCCGCCTCGACCGGCTCCTCGACGGGTCGGTCCGTTTCCGTGGGTCCGCCGCCCGGCCCGCCGGCGGCCTGGGGGGCCTCGTCCCCACCGCGTTTACCTGAGCGCCTGCCGAATGCCACCATCAGCGCCGCTCCTCCTCATCGCATCCGTCTGCATCGCTTCCCTCAGCATTCCCGCCGGCGGTCACAAACTCGCGTGTCCTCCGGAGGAACCGTGGCCGCCGTCGCCACGGGACGTCTCGGCCAGCCCGGCCTCGTCGAACGACGCGACCTCGACCAGCTCCAACAATTCCACCCGCTGCACCAGCAGCTGGGCGATGCGGTCGCCGCGATGCACCACGATGGGCTCGGCCGGGTCGAGGTTGATCAGCGAGACCTTGATCTCACCGCGGTAGCCGGCGTCGATGGTGCCCGGGCTGTTGACGATAGAAAGTCCCACCCGCGCCGCCAAACCCGAGCGGGGGTGGACCAGCCCGACCATCCCGAACGGGATCGCGACCGCGACCCCCGTCCGCACCAGCGCACGGTGCCCCGGATCGAGCGTCACGTCTTCGGCGCTGTAGAGGTCCACTCCGGCGTCGCCGCTGTGAGCGCGCGCGGGCACCGGAAGCTCGGGGTCGAGGCGAACGATCGCCAGAGGGGTCGACACGGGGGCACAGATTACCCTTGACCGCGTGTCTGGAACGCGCGTCGCGCCCCACAGCGTGCGATACCGCGAGCGGCTGTGGGTGCCGTGGTGGTGGTGGCCGCTCGGCTTGGCGCTGGCGGGGCTGATCGCCTTCGAGGTCAACATGGGTGCGGGCGCGGCTCTGCCTGCCTGGGTGCCGTTCGTGATCTTGTTCACGGTCGCCGGGGGAACGCTGCTGTGGCTGGGCCGCATCGAGATCCAGGTCACCGCCGGGCCCGACGGCGTCGAGCTGTGGGCGGGCCGGGCGCATCTGCCCGCCACGGCGATAACGCGGTCCGCGGTGATCCCGCGCTCGGCCAAGTCCGCGGCCCTGGGCCGCCAGCTCGATCCCGCCGCCTACGTGCTGCACCGGGCGTGGATAGGCCCGATGGCCCTGGTCGTCCTCGACGACCCGGACGACCCCACGCCCTACTGGCTGGTGAGCTGCCGTCACCCCGGGCGGGTGCTGTCGGCCCTGACAAGCTGAGTGCAGCTCTCAGGCCGCGCAGTCGGTACAGATCATCACGCCGTTCTTCTCGCTGGCCAGCCGGCTGCGGTGTTGCACCAGGAAGCAACTCGAACAGGTGAACTCATCCGCCTGCTTCGGAATGACACGTACCGAAAGCTCCTCGCCGGACAGGTCGGCGCCGGGCAGCTCGAAAGACTCGGCCGTCTCGGATTCGTCGACATCGACCACCGCCGAGGCCGCCTCGTTCCGCCGTGCTTTGAGCTCCTCCAGCGAGTCTTCCGAGACGTCGTCCGTCTCGGTGCGCCGTGGAGCGTCGTAATCGGTCGGCATATCTGTTACCTGCCCTGTTCCCCTCGCAAGCCCTAAATAACTTCAAGCAACGCTTTGTATCAGCGTCGAACGCATCCACCAAACGATTCGTGCCCGTATCTCGACCCGTTAATGTGTGATTTGCATCACACCGCAAGATAAGCCTTGCGTTCGGCGTCAAAACAGTGTGAACGGTGTGCGACTAGAGTGCACCTGTGGTCGCACAAATCACACAGGGTACAGCGTTCGACAAGCACGGTCGGCCATTTCGGCGCCGCAACCCTCGCCCGGCCATCGTGGTGCTGGTGTTGCTGATCGTGGCGACCGGCGTGGTCTGGACCGTGGCGCTGACTCGGCCCGCGACGGTTCGCGAGGCCGAGGCGTGCAATCCGCCGCCCCAACCCCCGGGATCGGCCCGCCCGCAGCTCGGCGAGCAGGTGTCGCGCACGGCGATGATCGACGTGTCCCCCGCCAGACTCGCCGACACCAAGGTGCGGGTGCTCAACGCCAGCGGCCGCGGCGGCCAGGCCGCCGACGTCGCCGGCGCGATGAAAGACCTCGGTTTCGCGCAGCCGACGGCCGCCAACGACCCGATCTACGCCGGCACGCGGCTCAACTGCCAGGGCCAGATCCGCTTCGGGACGGCCGGACAGGCCACCGCGGCGGCGGTGTGGCTGGTGGCGCCGTGCACGGAACTGTTCAACGACAACCGCGCCGACGACTCCGTCGACTTCGCGGTGGGCACCGACTTCGGCACGCTGGCGCACACCGACGACATCGACGCCGTGCTGGCCAGCCTGCGCCCCGGCGCCACCGAACCGCCGGATCCCATGCTCCTGCAGAAGATTCACGCCAGCAGCTGCTGAGAGCTCTGCTCAGTCCAGGATCGGGTCCAGGCCGTTGAACCGCTCCAGGGCCGCGGCCAACTCGTCGGCGATGCCCGGCGCCGCGGCCATCACCAGCCCCGCCCCGTCGACGTCGCGGGGCGGCAGCACCACCCGGGCGCCCGCCTCCGCCGCGATCAACCCGCCGGCGGCGCAGTCCCACACCTGCAGCCCGTGCTCGTAATAGGCATCCAGCCGGCCCGCGGCGACCATGCACAGGTCCAGCGCCGCCGAACCGATGCGGCGCACGTCGCGCACCATCGGCAACATCCTGGCCAGCAGCTCAGCCTGGGCTGCGCGGCGGGGCGCGGAGTAGCCGAAACCGGTGCCCAACAACGCCATCGAAAGATCTTCGACCGCCGCGCACCGCAACGAACGCGTCTCGTGGCCGTCGGTGACTTGCGCGCCGAGGCCGGTCGCCGCCGAATACACCCGGCCGGCGACGACGTCGGCGACCGCCCCGGCCACCGACACGCCGTCGATCTGGGCGCCGACCGACACGGCGTAGGCGGGGATGCCGTACACGAAATTCACCGTGCCGTCGATGGGGTCGAGCACCCAGGTGACCGCCCCGCCGTGCGCGGCGGTCACCTCGGCGGGGCCACCGCCCTCCTCCCCGAGGATGGGATCACCCGGCCGTAGCCGCGCCAACCGGTCTCGCAGCAGCCGTTCGGTTTCGGTGTCCACGACGGTGACGGGATCGGTCGGAGTGCTCTTGGAGCGCACCGCCCCATCGCCTGGGGCGCCCGGGGCGCCCGCATGCGGGCCGAACACCTCGGCGCGGCGGCGCCGCACGAATTCGGCCGCCTCGGTGGCCAGCGCCTCGGCCACCGAACGCAGCAGGGCAAGGTCGTCGTCGGTTCCGGTCACCGCTCCATCGCATCACAATCGCCGCGGCCACGCAGAAACGGCGGCCCGCGTAGTCGCCAAGCTAAGGTGAGCCGGACAACCTCTCTCCCCCGTCCTCTCTCCCCCCGCCGAGGAGACGCGATGACCAGCACCGAACCGACCACCGACACGCCTGGCCCCGAGACGGTCGCCGGTCTGGGCCAGCGTCGTGGATTCGGCATCGACGTCGGCGGCAGCGGCATCAAAGGTGGCATCGTCGACATGGACACCGGTCTGTTGATCGGCGACCGGATCAAGGTGCCGACCCCGCAACCGGCAACGCCGCCGGCAGTCGCCAAGGCCATCGCCGAGGTGGTCAACGGATTCGGGTGGACGGGTCCGCTCGGGGTCACCTATCCGGGTGTGGTCGCCCACGGCGTCGTCCAGACGGCGGCCAACGTCGACAAGTCGTGGATCGGCACCCACGCCCGCGACGTTATCAGCGCCGAACTGAACGGCCAGGACGTGACCATCCTCAACGACGCCGACGCAGCCGGACTCGCCGAGGAGCACTACGGAGCGGGCAAAGGCAGGGCCGGGCTGGTGGTGCTGCTGACGTTCGGCACCGGGATCGGCTCCGCGCTCATCCACAACGGCGCGTTGATTCCCAACACCGAGTTCGGTCACCTCGAGGTCGGCGGCAAAGAGGCCGAGCAGCGGGCGGCGTCATCGGTGAAGGAGAAGCACGCCTGGAGCTACGAGAAGTGGGCGAAGCAGGTCACCCGTGTCCTGGTGGCCATCGAGAACGCCATCTGGCCGGACTTGTTCATCACGGGTGGCGGCATCAGCCGCAAGGCCGACAAGTGGATTCCGCTGCTCGAGAACCGGACCCCGGTGGTGGCCGCGGCGCTGCAGAACACCGCCGGCATCGTGGGTGCGGCCATGGCCGCCACCGTCGACGTGGCGCACTGAATTTTGCCCGGTCGGACGGTGCGAGCGCCCGGTATCGTTACAATGGTTCACGGCGGCAGCCCAAAGTCATTAGCGTGCGTATCGCCACGCTGATATCCAACGCCGACATTCGACATAGCAGACACTTTCGGTTCAGTATGCCCAAAGCGCCGGGAGTGAATCCGAACGAAGGGGTGTAAGTGGCAGCGACCAAACCCAGCACCGATGAACCGGTGAAGCGCAACGCCACGAAGTCACCAGCGTCCCCCGCAAAGCGACCGGCGGCAAAGTCCGCCAACGGCACCGCGCCCGCGAAGCGGGCAGCCAAGGCCGTGCCCCGCAGCGCCAAGTCCGCGGCGGGGCACGAGACCGACGCGGCGGCTGGCGACGAGAAGAAAACCCGCACCACCGCAAAGGGCGCCGCCGCGAAGGCGCCGGCGCGCGGCACCAAAGCGGCCGCACGGGAATCCGCGGCCGACCCCGATGCCCTCGACACCGGCGAGGAGCTGGACACCGAGCCGGACCTCGACGGCGAGCCGGGCGACGAGATCGACATCGCCGACCTCGGTCTCGACGACCTCGACGACGACGCGGCGCCGGAAGCCGACCTCGACGCGGGCGACTCCGAGGACGGCGAGGATGACGTCGCCGCCGCCCCCGCCGCGGCCACTGCGGCTCCCGCCGAAGACGACGAGGAGATCGCCGAGCCCACCGAGAAGGACAAAGCGTCCGGCGATTTCGTGTGGGACGAAGACGAATCCGAGGCGCTGCGCCAGGCCCGTAAGGACGCCGAACTCACCGCCTCCGCCGACTCGGTCCGCGCCTACCTCAAGCAAATCGGCAAGGTGGCGCTGCTCAACGCCGAGGAGGAGGTGGAGCTGGCGAAGCGAATCGAGGCCGGCCTGTACGCCACGCAGCTGATGACCGAGATGGCCGACCGCGGCGACAAACTGCCCGCGGCCCAGCGCCGCGACATGATGTGGATCTGCCGCGACGGCGACCGCGCGAAGAACCACCTGCTGGAAGCCAACCTGCGGCTGGTCGTCTCACTGGCCAAGCGCTACACCGGCCGCGGCATGGCGTTCCTCGACCTCATCCAGGAGGGCAACCTGGGCCTGATCCGTGCGGTCGAGAAGTTCGATTACACCAAGGGCTACAAGTTCTCCACCTATGCGACGTGGTGGATCCGTCAGGCCATCACCCGTGCCATGGCCGACCAGGCCCGCACCATCCGCATCCCGGTGCACATGGTCGAGGTGATCAACAAGCTGGGCCGCATCCAGCGCGAGCTGCTGCAGGACCTGGGCCGCGAGCCAACGCCCGAAGAGCTCGCCAAAGAAATGGACATCACCCCCGAAAAGGTGCTCGAGATCCAGCAGTACGCCCGCGAGCCGATCTCGCTGGACCAGACCATCGGCGACGAGGGCGACAGCCAGCTGGGCGACTTCATCGAGGACAGCGAGGCCGTGGTGGCCGTCGACGCGGTGTCGTTCACGTTGCTGCAGGATCAGCTGCAGTCCGTGCTGGAGACGCTGTCGGAACGCGAGGCCGGCGTGGTACGCCTGCGCTTCGGTCTCACCGACGGCCAGCCCCGCACCCTCGACGAGATCGGCCAGGTTTACGGGGTCACCCGCGAGCGCATCCGCCAGATCGAGTCCAAGACGATGTCGAAGCTGCGCCACCCCAGCCGCTCCCAGGTGTTGCGCGACTATCTCGACTAGAGAACCGGGCGCGCAGCTACACGGACTCCGGCGCCTCGGCGACCGGCGGGAACGAACCGTCGGGCCCCGGCCGGTAAGCCGTGACCCAGATAACAGCGCTCACCGGCAACGGACCGTACAAATGCGGGAACACCATGGACGTCGGATCCGTTGCCACACCGGGCTCCCAACGAACAGGCGAATCCAGCAGCCCAGGATTGATGTGCAGCATCACCAGGTCCGCACGGCCGCGGTAGAGGCGGTTTGCCGGCAGATGCACCTGCTGCGGCGTCGACAGGTGGATGAACCCGGACCCGACGTCAGAGCCGGACGGTTCCGGCCGGATCGCGCCCTCCTCGCGAGCCCGCGACCACTCGTCGGCACCGCACAAGTGCACCAGTACGTCAGGAGCGAAGGTCACGGAAGGACACCTTAAAGAGCCTTCCTGGAAGGCGTGAGGAGCGCGTGAGAAACGACACACCCGATAACGATCGGGGAACAACGCGAAAACCCCATACGTCTGAGACAGTGAGTAAACGCCAGAACGGAGAAGCCATGAACGCAACTCTGACCAGTCCCTTGACCAGAGCTGACCGCTGCGACCGCTGCGGCGCTGCGGCCCGCGTTCGGGCCACGCTGCCCTCCGGCGCCGAGCTTCTCTTCTGCCAGCACCACGCCAACGAGCACGAAGCCAAGCTGGTCGAGCTGGCCGCCGTGCTGGAGTTCAGCGAGAGCTAGCCAACACCAACTCACCCGTGGCCAATGTGGGCCGCGGGCGCAGTTTTCGGTAATGCTGGACTCGTATGAGCGATCAGGTCGCGAAACCGTCCCGCCACCCCGTCTGGCGAATCTGTCTTCGAACTCTTGCGAAGAGTTGGGACGATTCGATCTTTTCCGAGTCCGCGCAGGCCGGCTTCTGGTCGGCGCTGTCCCTGCCCCCGCTACTGCTGGGCATGCTGGGCAGCCTGGCCTACGTGGCGCCGCTGTTCGGGCCGGACATGCTGCCCAGCATCGAACGCCAGGTGATCACGACGGCCCACACGGTGTTCTCCCGCAGCGTCGTCAACGAGATCATCGAACCCACCATGCGCGACATCACCAACGGCGCGCGGGGCGAGGTGGTGTCGCTGGGCTTCGTGATCTCGCTGTGGGCGGGCTCCTCGGCGATCTCGGCGTTCGTCGACTCCGTGGTCGAAGCGCACGGCCAGACACCGTTGCGCCACCCGGTGCGGCAGCGGCTCTTCGCCTTGTTCCTGTACGTGGTGATGCTCGTGGTCGTCGTGTCGACGGCACCGTTGCTGGTGGTGGGCCCGCGCAAGATCGGAGAACACATCCCGGTCACCCTGGCCAACGCGCTGCGCTACGGCTACTACCCGGCGCTGGCGCTCGGGCTGATGGTCGGGATCATGATCCTGTACCGGGTGGCGCTGCCGGTGCCGCTGCCGTCGCACCGGCTGATCCTGGGGGCGGTGCTGGCGACGGCGGTGTTCGTCGTCGCCACGCTGGGTCTGCGGATCTACCTGAGCTGGATCACCCGTACCGGCTACACCTACGGCGCGCTGTCTACACCCATCGCGTTTCTGCTGTTCGCCTTTTTCGGCGGTTTCGCGATCATGCTGGGCGCCGAACTCAACGCCGCCGTCCAGGAGGAGTTCCCCGCTCCCAAGACGCATGCCCACCGGTTGCGCCACTGGTTGGTCTCGCGCGTGCGCGCGCTGACGGAAACCGGGGATTCGCCGGCGCAGAAGCGCGACGTCGCGACGGCCGAGCCGCCGGTCTGATCAGCCCTTCTTGAGCGTCTCGTAGATCTTCTTGCAGTCCGGGCAGACCGGCGAACCCGGCTTGGCCGCGCGCGTGACCGGAAAGACCTCACCGCACAACGCGACGACGTGGCTGCCCATCACCGCGCTCTCGGCGATCTTGTCCTTCTTGACGTAGTGGAAGTACCGAGGGGTATCGCTGCCGGTCCCGTCGTCGACGCGTTCGTCGGTCTCGGTGCGTTCGATCGTCTGCGTCTCCATACCCGACATTGTGCACCGCTGCGCAAGGTCCGAAACCGGCCGAGCCGGAATCGGCGACATGTGGAACAGTGGAGGGATGAAGCGCGGCTCCGATCCGGGACCCGATGAAAGGTTCGACGACGAGGGCCGTCCCGTACTCATCACCGCCGCCGCGCCCTCCTACGACGAACAGCACCGCGCGCGGGTGCGTAAGTACCTGACGCTGATGGCTTTCCGGATACCGGCGCTCATCCTGGCCGCCGTCGCCTACGGCGCCTGGCACAACGGGCTGATCTCCCTAGCGATCGTGGCCGCGTCGCTGCCGCTGCCGTGGATGGCCGTGCTGATCGCCAACGACCGCCCGCCGCGGCGCCGCAACGAGCCCCGGCGGTTCGACCCCGCCCCGCCCCGTACTCCCCTGTTCCCGACGGCGGAGCGTCCGGCTCTCGAGCCCCGCCGCGACCCCCAGCCACACCCCGGTTCGCGCGGCGGACACCACCACGGTTAGCGTGCTGGCCGCGACCCCCGCACTTCTCAGGACTTTCTCAGCTCGCCAGTACATTTCTGCACGTCATAGCGTGTGAGATCACAGACCGCCGGGAACTCTCAGGCCGTACCTGTCGTTAACCCATACGACAGCACAAGCCGATCAGGAGGTCGCTATGGCGAACGCCACCCCCAGCAGGATCGAAGGCGATCTGGATGCTCAAAGCCCCGCAGCGGACTTGGTGCGCGTGTATCTGAACGGCATCGGCAAGACGGCGCTGCTCAACGCGGCGGACGAAGTCGAACTGGCCAAGCGCATCGAGGCCGGCCTCTATGCCGAGCATCTGCTGGCAACCCGTAAGCGCCTCGGCGAGAACCGCAAGCGCGACCTGGCGGCCGTCGGCGCGATGGCGAGGCAGCGCGGCGCCACCTGCTGGAAGCGAACCTGCGTCTGGTGGTGTCGCTGGCCAAACGCTATACCGGCCGGGGCATGCCGCTGCTCGACCTGATCCAGGAGGGCAACCTGGGCCTGATCCGCGCGATGGAGAAGTTCGACTACACAAAGGGATTCAAGTTCTCGACGTATGCGACGTGGTGGATCCGCCAGGCCATCACCCGCGGCATGGCCGACCAGAGTCGCACCATCCGGCTGCCCGTGCACCTGGTCGAGCAGGTCAACAAGCTGGCGCGGATCAAGCGCGAGATGCACCAGAACCTGGGACGCGAAGCCAGCGACGAGGAGCTCGCCGCCGAATCGGGCATCCCGATCGAGAAGATCAACGACCTGCTCGAACACAGCCGCGACCCGGTGAGCCTGGACATGCCGGTAGGCTCCGAAGAAGAGGCACCGCTGGGCGACTTCATCGAGGACGCCGAAGCGATGTCCGCCGAGAACGCGGTGATCGCCGAACTGCTGCACACCGACATCCGCAGCGTCCTGGCCACTCTCGACGAGCGCGAGCATCAGGTCATCCGGCTGCGCTTCGGCCTGGACGACGGGCAGCCGCGCACGTTGGACCAGATCGGCAAGCTGTTCGGCCTGTCCCGCGAGCGGGTCCGCCAGATCGAGCGCGACGTGATGTCCAAGCTGCGCAACGGCGAGCGTGCCGACCGCCTCCGGTCGTACGCGAGCTGACGCCGCCGGCACGGACGCCGGCCACAGCCAGATAGCAGGGAAGTATGCCCGCCGCCTCCGCGGCGGGCATACTTCGCGCCGTGGAAGCGTTGCATCCATTCGCGCAGCTGGCCCAGTAGACTCGGCGTCATTGGAGGGTGCTGAATGAACGACCTGGTTGATACCACCGAGATGTACCTGCGGACCATCTATGACCTCGAAGAAGAGGGCGTCACGCCGCTGCGCGCCAGGATCGCCGAACGCCTCGATCAGAGCGGACCGACCGTCAGCCAGACGGTATCCCGAATGGAACGAGACGGCCTACTCCAAGTCGCCGGCGACCGGCACCTCGAGCTCACCGACAAGGGCCGCGCCCTGGCCGTTTCCGTGATGCGCAAGCACCGCCTGGCCGAGCGACTGCTCGTCGACGTCATCGGGTTGCCCTGGGAGGAAGTGCACGCCGAGGCGTGCCGGTGGGAGCACGTCATGAGCGAGGACGTCGAACGCCGGCTGGTGAAGGTGCTCAACCACCCGACCACCTCCCCGTTCGGTAACCCGATCCCGGGTCTTTTGGACCTGGGCGTTGGCCCGGACTCCGGCGCCGAGGAGGCCAACCTGGTCCGGTTGACCGAACTGCCCGGCGGATCGCCGGTGGCTGTCGTCGTGCGGCAGCTCACCGAGCATGTGCAAGGCGACATCGACCTGATCAGCCGGCTGAAGGACGCCGGCGTCGTGCCCAACGCCCGGGTGACCGTCGAGACCGGGCCGGCGGGGGTGACCATCCTGATACCCGGTCACGAGAACGTCACCCTGCCGCACGAGATGGCGCACGCGGTCAAGGTCGAGAAGGTCTGACCGGCCTACCCGGCACGCCGGCCGAACGCCTGCCGCGGCGGTAGCCGAACACCGAGGCGCTTGGCCAGGCGGTAGCCCGTGAGGGCGAGTTCCCGGATGTTCTCGGGCCGCACCCCGGACTGCAGCGCCGTGTCCAGCATCCCCGCCATCCGGTGCTCGGGATCGCAACACAACGCCGCCTCCAGCGACACCCCCGCGAGCGGCCCGTCACCGCGGGCATAGGCGCTGAACGCTAGCAACACGAGCGCTTCCACGCGCCAGGGCTGTGGCAACGTCCGGGCCAGCTGCGCCCACAGCGACTCCGCCTCCCCGGCCCTCTCGCCGACCGCCAGCGCGTACAGCGCGTCGCGGACCTGCACGTCGCTCAGCGCGCAGCCCAGCCGGGCCAGCTCGGCCTCGGGCAGCGGAAGGCCCTCGGCGACCCGGGCGGCGGCGGCCAGCGCGCGTTCCACGTCGCGGCGGCTGCAGCCGGTCGGATCGCCCCGGTGTGCCACGTCCCGGGCGGCGGCCTCCCGGCTGAGCAGTTCGGTCAACTCGCCGGTGCGTCGCGGGTTTTCGATGGCGATTACCGCCTGCAGGTCGGCACGCCGCGGGTAGAGCCGCCGTCCGTCCAGCACGGCCGCCGCGGCCAGCGGTGACGCCGAGGGATCGTCGACCACACCGGCCGCGCCGCAGCCGTCGACGCAATGCCAGCGTCCACCCGCGGCCACCCGATCCACGACGTGGGCGGCCCACAGTTCGATGTTGTGCTCGGACAACGCATCTGTGAGCGCCGCGCACAGCTGCCGGTACTCATCATTGCAGCCGGGGCAACGGGCGCCGGCCTCGTCGACGACGACCGCAACCGCGGCCTCGGGTTCGGCCGAGGCCGCAACCTCGGCCAGGTGGGCGATCCGGTCGATGAGCTTCTCGGAGAGGTCGACCCGCAGCACCGACCCCAGCTCGCCGCCGTCGAGTGCCACCAGCACCAGTGAATTCTCCGGGACGAAGCCGAGAACGGCCGGTAGTGCCGCGATCAATGCCCCGGGGCGATTCAGTTCGAAGTCCGCGTGATCCGTCGTCATGAGTCCCAACGCTGACGGGCGGCACCGTCAGCCGGTGCTCACCGGAACCGGCGCAGCGTTCCTGCTGTGCATGAACCCAGCACTGTGAGTGGCGCTGTTCTAGCTTCGCTTGGTCAGGGCGAAGTTCACGGGCAGGCCAACTTTTCGTTGTGGGGTTAAGTGCGCGGGCGTGACGCCTGCAGTGGCTCCTTCGGATCGCCAAAGCTCCGACCCGCCACTTTGCGTGGCTTACAGCCGGTTTCATCGGACCGGCACCTTGGGTGGAGAGAGTCGGGAACGTGATCTTCTAAGTGGGAGCGACCGGCTCGTATGCCCAGAAAGGTCATGCCGACAAGGCGGTATGAGGTCGCTCGCTACTGTCTAGCCCATGGCGTCGACGCGCGAATACGACATGGTGGTCATCGGGTCGGGGCCGGGCGGGCAGAAGGCCGCAATCGCCTCGGCCAAGCTGGGCAAGTCGGTCGCGGTGGTGGAGCGGGGCCGCATGCTCGGCGGGGTATGCGTCCATACCGGCACGATCCCGTCGAAGACGTTGCGCGAGGCCGTGCTCTACTTCACCGGCATGAACCAGCGCGAGCTCTACGGGGCGAGCTACCGCGTGAAGGACCGCATCACCCCCGCCGACCTGCTGGCCCGGACCCAGCACGTGGTCGGCAAGGAAACCGACGTGGTGCGAAACCAGCTGATGCGCAACCGCATCGACCTGCTCACGGGTCATGGCCGGTTCGTCGATCCGCACACCATCCGCGTCGAAGACCACGCTCGCGGCGAAAGCACCATCATCACCGGCGATTACGTCGTCATCGCCACCGGCACCCGGCCGGCCCGGCCCTCCGGGGTCGAGTTCGACGAAGAGAAGGTGCTCGACTCCGACGGGATCCTCGACCTCAAATCGCTGCCGGCCTCGATGGTCGTGGTCGGCGCCGGGGTGATCGGCATCGAGTACGCCTCGATGTTCGCCGCCCTGGGCACCAAGGTCACCGTCGTGGAGAAGCGGGACGACATGCTCGACTTCTGCGACCCCGAGGTCGTCGAGGCGCTGAAGTTCCACCTGCGCGACCTGGCGGTGACCTTCCGGTTCGGCGAGGAGGTGACCGCGGTCGACGTCGGCTCGACGGGAACGATGACCACGCTGGCCAGCGGCAAGCAGATCCCGGCCGAGACCGTCATGTACTCCGCCGGCCGTCAGGGCCAGACCGACCACCTGGACCTGCACAACGCCGAGCTCGAGGCCGACAACCGCGGGCGGATCTTCGTCGACGAGACGTTCCAGACCAAGGTCCCGCACATCTACGCCGTCGGCGACGTCATCGGCTTCCCCGCCCTGGCGTCAACGTCGATGGAGCAGGGACGGCTGGCCGCCTATTACGCATTCGGGGAACCGGTGGAGGGCATCACCGCACTACAGCCGATCGGCATCTATTCGATCCCCGAGATCTCCTACGTGGGCGCCACCGAGGTGGAACTGACCAAGAACGCGGTCCCCTACGAGGTCGGGGTCGCCCGCTACCGCGAGCTGGCGCGCGGGCAGATCGCCGGTGACTCCTACGGCATGCTCAAACTCCTGGTTGCCACCGAGGACCTCAAGCTGCTCGGCGTGCACATCTTCGGCACCAGCGCCACCGAGATGGTGCACATCGGGCAGGCCGTGATGGGCTGCGGCGGCACCGTGGAGTATCTGGTGGACACGGTGTTCAACTACCCGACGTTCTCCGAGGCCTACAAGGTCGCCGCGCTCGACGTGATGAACAAGGTGCGGGCGCTAAACCAGTTCCGCCGCTGATCCGCCCGTCCCGCTAGCAGGAGTCGTCCAGGCCGTTCGGGACGGTGTCGCCGGGGCCACCCGCTTCGGCCCGGGCCAGCAGCTGGGCGACATGCTGATCGAACGGCGCGGAATACGAAACATTCTCGGCGCACCCGCCCCGTTCGAAACCGCCCGTGAGACCGGTGATCGTCGTGCCGCTCACCCACGGTCCGCCGCTGGTGCCGTCGACCAGGCCTTCGCACACCACCGAGGGGTAACCGTTCTCACTGATCTCGGCGCTGGCCTGACAGGCCACGGGGGAACCGCCGACCCCCGAGGGATACCCCAGCACCGTGACGTGACTGCCGGGAGACGGTGCCTGGCCCAGGGTCAGCGCCAAGCCGACGTGCGACTCCACCGACTCAGCGGCCGGACCGCTGACCCGGATGACCGCGTAGTCGGCGCGCGGGTCCTTGGCGGCGGTCCAGCGCGGGTCGAGATAGACGGCATCGGCCGTCCACAGGTCGGTGGGCGCGGCATCCCCGGCGAAACCGGGAGCGAAGCTGATCTGCGAGCCGCCGGCCAGGCAGTGCGCCGCGGTCATCACCAGGTTCCCGCTCGCCGAATGCACCACCGACCCCGTGCACACGTGCAGCGTGCCCCCGTCGAGGAAGATCGGCCCGACCCGCATGTCCGGGTCGACGGGCGCGGCGAGCGCCGCGTTTTGGGGCTTGCTGAGCCGTTCCACGGGCTTGCTGGCCGCCTGTGTCGGCACCCTGGGGGCCGCGGCGTGGTCGGCGGGCCGGCCGCAGGCCGTCAACAGCGTCGCCAGGCCGACCACCGGACAAAGCATTCTCAGCGCGCTTCGCATTGGCTCCCATCATGCCCGACCGGCGCCGCGCGAGCATTTCCCACCGGGAGTTGGTGCGCCCCGCGGTTTGCCGGCCAGGTCCGCTCGGTCGCGCGCAACGCCTCGGGAATTTCGCCGACGCGTTTTGGCGTTTCGAACATACGGGCGCACATGGGTTCCCTGTTCAATTGTTGGGTTCCCCCGATTTGGGGGAGACTACAGGGGGCACCCCTCAAGCAGCTCCCGGAAGGAGGCAACATCGATGGCTCACCGCCACGACCCGGACGACGAGTACTACCAACCCGAACAGGCGGGCATGTACGAGCTCGAGTTCCCGGCGCCGCAGTTGCTGACGTCCGACGGCCAGGGACCGGTGCTGGTGCACGCGCTGGAGGGCTTCTCCGACGCCGGTCATGCGATACGGCTGGCGTCCAACCACCTCAGGGCGGCCCTCGACACCGAGCTGGTCGCCTCGTTCGCGATCGACGAACTGCTGGATTACCGCTCGCGGCGCCCGCTGATGACGTTCAAGACGGATCACTTCACCAGCTACGACGATCCGGAGCTGAGCCTGTACGCGTTGCGCGACAGCGTCGGGACGCCGTTCCTGTTGCTGGCCGGCATGGAGCCGGACCTGAAATGGGAGCGTTTCATCACCGCGGTGCGCCTGCTCGCCGAACGGTTGGGTGTGCGGCGGACCATCGGACTGGGCACCGTCCCCATGGCGGTCCCGCACACCCGCCCGATCACGCTGACCGCGCATTCCAACAACGGAGAGCTGATCGCCGACTTCCAGCCGTGGATCGCCGAGATCCAGGTCCCGGGCAGCGCGTCCAATCTGCTCGAGTACCGGATGGCCCAGCATGGTCACGAGGTGGTCGGGTTCACCGTGCACGTGCCGCACTATCTGACGCAGACCGACTACCCCGCCGCCGCCCAGGCGCTGCTCGAGCAGGTCGCCAAGAGCGGGTCGCTGGAGCTACCGCTGTCGGCGCTGTCGGAAGCGGCGGGCGAGATCCGGGCCAAGATCGACGAGCAGGTCCAGGCCAGCGCCGAAGTGGCTCAAGTGGTAGCCGCGCTCGAGCGCCAGTACGATGCCTTCATCGACGCGCAGGAGAACAGATCGTTACTGGCTCGTGACGAGGAGTTGCCCAGCGGCGAGGAGATCGGCGCCGAGTTCGAGCGGTTCCTGGCCCAGCAGGCCGAGAAGAAGCACAACGACGACGACTCGGCCTGAGCGCCGTCCGAGTGCAGCGAAGTGCCTCCGCGGCCAGACGACAAGGGTGAAGATGACCGAGCGGCAGCGCAAGAGCAATCTTCGCCCGGTGCGGGAAGTGACGGCACCCAGGCTGGAGTTCCGCACCATCCACGGGTACCGGCGGGCCTATCGGATCGCCGGCTCGGGGCCGGCGGTCCTGCTCGTCCACGGCATCGGCGACAACTCCACCACGTGGAAGACCGTGCAGGCCAAGCTCGCTCAGCGGTTCACCGTCATCGCCCCCGACCTGCTGGGCCACGGGCAGTCCGACAAACCGCGCGCCGACTACTCGATCGCCGCGTACGCCAACGGGATGCGCGATCTGCTCAGTGTGCTCGACATCGAGCGGGTGACCATCGTCGGCCACTCGCTCGGCGGCGGGGTCGCCATGCAATTCGCTTACCAGTTCCCGCATCTGGTCGAGCGCCTCATCCTGGTCGCCGCCGGCGGTGTCACCAAGGACGTCAACCTCGTCCTGCGGTGGGCCTCGTTGCCGATGGGCAGCGAAGCCCTCGCGCTGCTGCGGCTGCCCCTGGTGCTGCCGGCGGTCCAGGTCGTCGGCCGCGTGCTGGGCGCGGCGTTCGGGAGCACCGGCCTGGGCCGCGACCTGCCCAACGTGTTGCGCATCCTCGACGACCTCCCGGAGCCGACGGCCTCGGCGGCGTTCAGCCGGACCCTGCGCGCGGTGGTGGACTGGCGCGGCCAGATCGTGACCATGCTGGACCGGTGCTATCTGACCGAAGCCATTCCGGTGCAGATCATCTGGGGCACCAAAGATGTGGTCGTCCCCGTCCGCCATGCGCGGATGGCGCACGCGGCGATGCCGGGCTCGCGACTCGAGATCTTCGAAGGTTCCGGACACTTCCCGTTCCACGACGACCCGGCCCGCTTCATCGACGTCGTGCAGCGTTTCATCGACACCACCGAACCAGGCGAATACGACCAGGTCGCCCTCCGCCAGTTGCTCCGCTCCGGCGGCGGCGAGAAGGCGGTCACCGGTCCGGCCGACACCCGCGTCGCCGTGCTCAACGCCATGGGCAACGACGAGCGCAGCGCCACCTGAGGCCGGGGCCCCGAAGTTCCTAGTGCTGCCGGTGCAGCACCGCGGCCAGATGATGCTGCAAGGGCTGGCCGACGGCGCCCATGCGCAGCGAGTACGAGAGCTCGTCGCCTTCGATGCGTAACGAACGGCCAAGCGCGGAAACCTCTTTCGCGGTCGGCGTCAGCCCGACCGAGGTGGTGGACAAGTCGAGCTCGATGACGCCGCCGGCGGCCGAAAAGGTGCCCACCTCGATCTCCGCGACACCGGTCGGATGCGCCAGGACCAGCTCCAGGTTGCCCGGCTGCGGCACCCGCAGATAGCCCGTCTCGGCGTGCAACGGCCTCCCGTCGGCCACCGCCCTGGTCTTTTGGGCGTAGGCCAGAAACGGTTTCCCGACGTGGGAGAACGCGACCTCCTCGAAGTAGTCGAAGGGCTCGATCGTCGGGTACTCCCCGGCGCCGCGTCCCGCCCAGGTACCGAGCAGTGGCGCGAGCGCCTCCAGATCGGGATGCAATTCAGCGGCCATTGCACCAGCCTAGTGCCGGGCCCGGGGCGGCCCGTCAGCCCGAGGTCGGCACCGTGCGGTGCGCCCGCAGCAGTTCTATCTCGCGCTCGAAATCGTCCGCGGACTCGAAGGACCGGTAGACCGACGCGAACCGCAGGTAGGCCACCTCGTCGAGGTCGCGCAGCGGTCCCAGCACCGCCAGTCCGACCTCGTGACTGGGAACCTCCGGTGAGCCCGCCGCGCGCACGGTGTCTTCCACCTGCTGGGCCAGCAGGTTCAGCGCATCGTCGTCGACCTGGCGGCCCTGGCACGCCCGGCGGACCCCGCTGATCAGCTTCTCCCTGCTGAAGGGCTCGGTGACGCCGCTGCGTTTGACCACGGCCAGCACCGCGGTCTCGACCGTGGTGAAGCGTCGTCCGCACTCGGGGCAGGACCGGCGGCGGCGAATGGCCTGGCCCTCGTCGGTTTCCCGCGAATCGATCACCCGAGAGTCCGGGTGACGGCAGAACGGACAGTGCATGACCGCTCCTTCGCCGCACTCACCGACCTCGCAGGACACTCCGAGCGTACCCGTGCGCGCCGCCGGGCGCGGCGACCGTGGCCGTACGGCGGTCCCGCCGCCATGCGATGTCGCGGTCAGCCCACCGGCGCGATCAGGGGCTGACCCGCAGCCAGCGTCGGGGAGTGCAGGTCGTTGAGTGCGCGGATGCGCTCGGCCACCTGTCGAACCGGCGCGTCGGGCGCGACGCGGTGGGCGACATCCTGCAGCGATTCCCCCGGTTCGACCCGCACGACGGCCAGCCTGTCGGGCACGGGGGCCGCCGAATCCGGCGAGCCGCCGTTGACCGCCTGCCCGACGTCGGCGATGAGCCCGAGCCACAGGGTGATCAGCCCGGCGCCCACGGCCAGGGCCGCCGTCTTCGCCCACGTGACGGAACGCCTGCGGTGGGGCGCGGCGGACATCGCGACCCCGGTACCGCGGTACCGCGGCGGGGCGCCCGCCGGCCCGCACGGGGCGGGTCCGCGCGATCCGGGCGTCCGGACCCGCCCCCGGCGAGGCTCCGGGACCGGCCCGTTGATCGGGCGCCGAACGCCGCCGGACCGCGGCGAGACTGTGTGAATGATTGTCATCTGCGTTCCTCCGGTCAACCGATCCTCGCTCGTGTGTTCGACAGTATCGCTCGTGTGTTCGATTTCCGAACATTTGAGCGAAGCGTGTCGCACGAGCCAAACGCTAGACCACCCCACCGACAACGACCCGGCGGACGAACGGCGCCGCGGTCATCTATCACCTGGGACATGCCGCTGAAATACCCGATCGGCCGGGGAGTTACACCTTTGTTATTCGGCCGCTCTCGACGGCCGGACGGGCGCCCGCCCGGGCCGCGGGGAGCCGTAGACACGCCAGTCGAACACATGTTTGATTATCGGGCCCCGAGCGGTTACATTTATTGCCATGAGCGACAGCAACGACACCTCCGCCGGTGATGCATCGCTGACCGAGCGGCAGCGCACCATCCTGAATGTCATCCGCGCGTCGGTCACCAGCCGCGGCTATCCCCCGAGCATCCGCGAGATCGGCGACGCCGTCGGGCTGACGTCGACCTCCTCGGTCGCCCATCAGTTGCGCACCCTGGAGCGCAAGGGATACCTGCGCCGCGACCCGAACCGTCCGCGCGCCGTCGACGTCCGCGGCGCCGACGAGGCCATGCCCGCGGCGCCGGCCACCGAGGTGGCCGGCTCGGACGCGCTGCCCGAACCCACCTTCGTCCCGGTGCTCGGGCGGATCGCGGCAGGCGGACCCATCCTCGCCGAGGAGGCCGTCGAAGACGTCTTCCCGCTACCCCGCGAGCTGGTCGGCGAGGGGACGCTCTTTTTGCTCAAGGTCGTCGGCGACTCGATGGTCGAGGCGGCGATCTGCGACGGCGACTGGGTGGTCGTGCGGCAGCAGCACGTCGCCGAGAACGGCGACATCGTCGCCGCGATGCTCGACGGCGAGGCCACGGTCAAGACGTTCAAGCGCGCCGGCGGTCAGGTGTGGCTGATGCCCCACAATCCCGCGTTCGATCCCATTCCAGGCAATGACGCGACCGTGCTGGGCAAGGTCGTCACCGTGATCCGCAAGGTTTAGCCGTACCCGGCGGATGTCTAGTCGGCTTTGATGAACCCGTTGGCCTGCGCGACCTGTTCGCTCGACATCCAGATCTCGGCGAGCGTGTCCTGGTAGAGGGCGCTGTCGGGGGTGTAGTACAGGCCGAAGCGGGCGCTCGCCTTGATCGGGTACCCGTCGGGCATCTGATAGGGGTCGTCCAGCGGTAGGTGAATCGTCGGGCGCCCCGACGCGCTCGGGCCCGCGCCGGCGGCGTGCGCGGCCAACGGCGAGGTCTCGTCGGTGTCCACGGCCGCGTGCCGCCCCGGTCGCGCCTCCGCGACGGGCGAGACGGCCTCGACGGCGCCGGTGTCGGCGGCAGACCCGTCGAAGGCGGCTTCGGCATGGCCGTCACCCGGCCGGGCGGGCTCCGCCGCCTCGCGATATTCGTCGGCCGGCACCGGCGCCGGGTAATCGCCTCGCTCGGCACTTTCGTCCTCGGGGACTTGCTCCGGGGCGAACTCGGCGTAACCGGCCTCCGCCACGTCGAGATAGCTCCCTTCCTCGTCGAACTCCGAGTAGCCGGCTTCCGCCAAGTCGGCTTCGGTGACGACGGGGATGGAGTCGGTGTCCACCACGTCGGGATTTTCCTCCCCGCCGAACACGCTCTCGAAGTCGTCCGCATCCTCTCCCGGGCCGGGCGACGCTTCGCCGCCGTAGTGCCCGCGATGCGCAACCTCCTCGCCCGCGAGCGCGACCCCGGTCCCGTGCCCCCAGCTGACCTGGTGCGCGGCCTCGGCATCCGCCGCGTGCTCCTCGGAGGCGTGCAGGTCATCGCGCCCGAAGTGCTCGGTGGCCGCCTCGCCGTCGCGGCCCCAGAGCCCGTCGGCCGGGCCGTGCCCGGCGCCCCCGTCGTGCTCGGCGGCACCTGCGGTGGCGTCGCGACCGGCGCGACCGCGGTGCACGCGGACCCCCACCAGCACCAGCGACGCAAGCAGCACCAGCGCCGCGGCACCGCCTCCCAGCCACCACCATTGCTGCCAGGCCGGCTTCTTGGCGTGGGGCGGCATCGCCACGGCACTCGGCTGGTTCTGCCCCGATATCTGCAGCCCGCCCAGCAGCGGCGCCAGATTCGAGGGGTCGGTGGTGAACGTGTTCTTCGCGCGGTTCCACGAGATCGTGCCGCCGGCGAATTTCTGCGAGACCACGTCGCCGTCCACGGCCTGATCCCCGACCGGCGCTCCCAGCTTTCCGCCTGCGCCGCGCAGCTTGTCCCAGGCGGCCTTCATGGCCCCGCGCACCACGAACGCGCCGTGGTCGGCGGTCCAGAAGATCACCGGTTTGTCGGCCGCGGAGAACGTGCAGATCCGGCTCGACGGTATGCCCCCGTCGGACTCGTTGGCGACGGGGAATCCCAGGTCGCTGCCCACCGGGCCGCCCAGGGACTCGTACTTGGCCAGGATATCGCTGTCGACGGCGTTCGCACCGGTCGCCGGGCTGAAGTACACCTTCCCGCCGGCGAAGTTCTGGGCGATCCCGTCACCACCGATGGGGTACTGCCCGCCTTGCTTGGCGCCCAGCGGACCGTTGACCCCCCCGGCCGCGCGCCAGGCCATGTTGATGGCCGCGGTGGGGTCGATCGGCACCTGCAGGCCCTTCAACTGGTCGGCCAAGACCGCCGGCTCGGTCGTGAACTCCTTGGTGTCCCGGTTCCAGGAGACCTGGCCGCCGCTGAACTTCTGCGAGGCGAGTTCGCCGTCGTATGTCTCGTCGCCGACCGGCACCCCGAGGACGCCACCGGAGCTGCCCAACTTGTCCCATGCGGCGTTCATCGCGCCGCGCACGACGAACGCGCCGTGGTCGGGCGTCCAGAAGATCACCGGGTGGTCGCTGGCCGAGAAGGTGCTCACACGGCTGTCCGGCCCCGAAAGCCCGGGCACCTCGTTGATCGTCGGGAAACCCAGGTCGCTGCCGGCCGGACCGCCCAGCGACTCGTATTTGTCCAGGATCGGCCCGTAGACGTACCGGGCGCCGGTCGCCGGGGTGTAGAACATCTTGCCGCCGTCGAAATCCAGGGCGAAGCCGTCGCCGACGGGGTAGACGTCACCCTTGCGCGCGCCCAGCGGTGACGTATCGCCCCCGGCCTTCTCCCATGCGGCCATCATGGCCGCCTCGGCGTCGCCGATCGGGCTCGCGGCCCCTGTGGGAGCCAGCAGTACCGCGGCCAGCGCTGTGGTCACCAAGCCGACCAGTGCACGCCCGACCAGCTTTCGCATGTGACCTCTCCGCCTGTTCACCAAGCCCTCCAGTCCACGGGTGTGCGCCGATCTGCGGCCATGCCCATAACCCGCGGCCCTGCGAACGGAGGGTCACCCCACCGACGGGCCTTACCCCCGTAACGGTCCGCATTTTCGCCGGGCTCGCACAACATTGCTCCAATCGACGAGAAATGCGAACTGAATTTAGGGATATTACAAAAATGGATACCGCATCGATGTGCAAATGATGCCGAACCGGGCGCGGGTCGCAACGAACCGTGCAGCCGCGCGCGCGGCGTTCGGATCGCGCTGACGCACCGCGGGGCCGCCGCCGGCCCCCGGCCGCTCCCCGTGACGTCGATGCCCGCGCACCCGTTCGAGCGCTCACCGGCCCCGTGGTCGCCGGGTTGACGATGTGCGATCACGCCGTCGCCACCTGCCAAATGCATGCGTCGACGGTACGTCAGGCCATGAGCGGGCCGACACCGGACCGACCATTGCCGATCGCGCGAGTTTCAATTCATTCGCCCCCGATGCACTCCGGCGCCCGCGAAAGAGGAGAACCAAACCCGCTACGCGTCAGCAACTTCGCCGACGTCGACGAGTTCGCGTTGTACGCGAAGGAGATCCGGCTAAACCCCGAGCCCGCGACCGATGATCTCCTTCATGATCTCGGTGGTGCCACCGTAGATGGTCTGCACCCGGGCATCGAGATAGGCTCGCGCAACGGGGTATTCGCGCATGTAGCCGTAGCCGCCGTGCAATTGCAGGCAGCGGTCGATCAGATGCACCTGCTTCTCGGTGGCATACCACTTGGCCATTGCGGCCTGTTCGGCCGTGAGCTTCTTGTCCAGGTGCAGCCGCAGGAACTCGTCGACCATCATGCGCACCACGGTCGCCTCGGTCGCCAGCTCGGCCAGGACGAATCGACTGTTCTGGAAACTGCCGATCGGCTTGCCGAAAGCCTTCCGCTCCTTGGTGTATTGCAGCGTCTGTTCGAGTACCTGTTCCATCGCCGCGGCCGCCATCACGGCGATCGAGATGCGTTCCTGCGGCAGGTTCTGCATGAGATAGATGAAGCCCATGCCCTCCTCGCCGAGCAGGTTCTCGGCCGGCACCTTGACGTCGGTGAACGACAGCTCGGCCGTGTCCTGCGCGTCCAGGCCGATCTTGTCCAGGTGGCGACCCCGTTCGAAGCCCTCCATGCCGCGCTCCACCACGAGCAGCGAAAAGCCTTGCGCGCCTTTGTCCGGATCCGTCTGCGCGACGACGATCACCAGGTCGGAGTTGATCCCGTTGGTGATGAACGTCTTTGACCCGTTGAGCACGTAGTGGTCACCCTGCTTGACCGCGCGGGTCTTGATGCCCTGCAGGTCGCTGCCGGTGCCCGGCTCGGTCATCGCGATCGCGGTGATCAGTTCCCCGCTGCAGAACTTGGGCAGCCAGCGCTGCTTCTGCTCCTCGGTGCCCAGCGCCAGCAGGTAGGGCGCGACGATGTCGTTGTGCAGCCCGAAGCCGATCCCGTTGAAGCGCCCGGCGGCGGTCTCCTCGGTGATGATGGTGTTGTAGCGAAAGTCGGGGTTGCCGCCACCGCCGTACTCCTCGGGCACCGCCATCCCCAGAAAGCCCTGCTTGCCGGCCTCGAGCCAGACCCCGCGGTCGACAATCTTGGCCTTCTCCCACTCCTCGTGGTGGGGCGCGACGTGGCGCTCGAGAAACGCCCGGTAGGACTCGCGGAACAATTCGTGCTCGGGCTCGAACAGCGTGCGTTCGTATTTGATGGCACTACTCGCTGAACTCACTGAACTCATGGGAAGACCTCCGGCGGACGGGAACTCTGCCGCCCAACATATACCAACCACCCGGTTGGTCGGCGGGCGGTGGCTGTTTACCGGGCGGCGAATTCCCGCAGGCTGGCGGCCAGCGCCACCGGAACCCTCGCCTTGATCCGGGTGCCGTCGCCGTTGTGCTCCTCGTGCTGAACCCGGCCGTCGGAATACAGTCGCGACACCAGGTCACCGCGGTGGTAGGGAATCACCACGTCCACGGCGGTGTCGGTGGGCGCGACAAGCTCGGCCATCCGCCGCCGCAGCGCGTCGATGCCGTCACCGGTGCGCGCGGACACGAACACCGCGCCGGGCAGGGCGTGCCGGAGTTTGGCCAGGGCCAGGTCGCTGGCGGCGTCGATCTTGTTGACCACCAGCAACTCCGGCGGCGGATTTCCGTCGTGGTCGGCGATCACTTCGGAGATCACCTGGCGGACCGCGTCGATCTGGGCCAGCGCGGTGGCGTCGGAGCCGTCGACGACGTGCACCAGCAGGTCGGCGTCGACGACCTCCTCCAGCGTGGAGCGGAACGCCTCGATCAGCTGGGTCGGCAGGTGCCGGACGAAGCCCACGGTGTCGGTGAGCACGAACGGCCGGCCGTCGGGCAGTTCCGCGCGCCGGGTGGTGGGTTCCAGGGTGGCGAACAGGGCGTCCTGCACCAGCACGCCCGCCCCGGTGAGCGCGTTGAGCAGGCTGGACTTGCCCGCGTTGGTGTACCCGACGATGGCGATCGAGGGCATGTCGCTGTGCAGGCGCCGGCTGCGCTGGGTGTCGCGGACCTGCTTCATGTCCTTGATCTCGCGGCGCAGCCGGGCCATGCGTTCGCGGATGCGGCGGCGGTCGGTCTCGATCTTGGTCTCACCGGGACCGCGCAGACCCACACCGCCCCCGCTGCCGCCGGCGCGGCCACCGGCCTGCCGCGACATCGACTCACCCCAGCCGCGCAGCCGCGGCAGCATGTACTCCATCTGGGCCAGCGACACCTGCGCCTTGCCCTCCCGGCTGGTGGCGTGCTGGGCGAAGATGTCGAGGATCAGCGCGGTGCGGTCGATGACCTTGACTTTCACGGCCTTTTCCAGCGCGGTCAGCTGCGCCGGGGACAACTCCCCGTCACAGATGACGGTGTCGGCGCCGGTCGCCAGGACCACCGCGCGCAACTCGGCCGCCTTGCCGGAGCCGATGTAGGTCGCCGGGTCGGGCTTGTCGCGGCGCTGGATGAGCCCTTCGAGCACCTGGGAGCCGGCGGTTTCGGCCAGCGCCGCCAGTTCGGCCATGCTCGCCTGGTTTTCGGCGGCGCTGCCTTCGGTCCACACGCCGACCAGCACCACCCGTTCCAGTCGCAGCCGGCGATATTCGACCTCGGAGACGTCGGCCAGCTCGGTCGACAGCCCGGCGACCCGGCGCAGCGCCGACCGGTCTTCGAGGGCGAGTTCGCCGACGCTGGGGTCCTGATGAGGAAATTCGGGTTGTGTCATAGGCAATCTGCAATAGCGCACGCCGCATCGGCGTGATGCATCCGATTTAACACTGCTGCGCGCTCCACCATTCCCCGCCGACTTCGCCGCGGGCGACCAAGACCGACGGCCCGCGCAGGTGGCTGGTGGCGTCGGTGACCGTGACGGTGACGTCACCGCCCGGTACCCGCACGGTGAGGGTCCCGGTGTCGGCGCCGGCATCGGCCAGCGCGGCAACCGCGGCGGCGACCGTCCCGGTGCCGCACGACCGGGTTTCCCCCACACCACGCTCATGTACCCGCATCCACACCAGCCCACCCACCGGGGCGGTGAGCACCTCGACGTTGACGCCCTGCGGGAACTGGGCGTGGTCGAAGCCGACCGGCGCGGCCACGTCGAGGGCCGCCAGTCCGTCGGCGCTCAGCCGCCGATCCACGCAGGCCAGATGCGGGTTGCCGACGTCGACCGCCAACCCGGCGAACCGCCGACCGCCGACGACGGCCTCCCCGGTGCCGATCCGATTGACTTTGCCCATGTCGACGCTGACGTCGGCCCGGGCCGCATCCGCATGGTGCAACGTGACCAGGCGGGCGCCGGCCAGCGACCCGACAACGAACTCGTCGCGGGATTCCAAGCCGCCGGCCCGCAGGTAGTGGGCGAACACCCGCACCCCGTTGCCGCACATCTCGGCGATCGACCCATCGGCGTTGCGGTAGTCCATGTACCAGTCGTCGGCGGCGACACCGTCGGGTAGCCGCCCCAGAACACCGGCCGCCAGCGCGGCGCCGGCGGTGGTGATCCGCAGCACCCCGTCGGCGCCCACCCCGCGGCGCCGGTCGCACAACGCGGCCACCCCGGTAGGGGTCAGCGTCAGCGCAGCATCCACGTCGGGCAGCAGCACGAAGTCGTTCTCGGTGCCGTGGCCCTTGGCGAAGATCATCTGCGCCGCCCTGAGATCACCTGTTCAGGGTACTTGCCGCCACGCCCGCAACGCGGCGTCGACGAGGCCGGCACCCGCGGTGGCATCGAGCCACCGCACCCGGTGGTCCCGGCGGAACCACGACCGCTGCCGTCGCACGTAGCGCCGGGTCCCCATGAACGTCTGCTCCCGGGCATCCCGCAGCTCCGCTGCTCCCCCACCGGCGCCGAGTGCCGCGAGCACCTGGGCGTAGCCCAACGCGCGTGACGCGGTCACCCCGTCGCGCAGGCCGGCGCGCAGCAGGGTGCGCACCTCCTCGACCAGGCCCCGGTCGAACATCGCGTCGGTGCGGCGCGCCAACCTTTCGTCGAGAATCGCCGTGTCACAGTCCAATCCGATGATGACTGCGCCCCAGCGCGGAGTGCCGACGCGCGGCGCCGACGCGGCGAACGGCTTACCGGTGAGTTCGACGACCTCCAGCGCCCGCACCGTGCGTCTGCCGTCGGTGGGCAGGATCGCCGCGGCCGCGGCCGGGTCCCGGCGGGCCAGCTCGGCGTGCAGCCCACCCGGCCCGACCTCGGCGAGGCGTCGTTCCCAACGCGCCCGCACCTCCGGATCGGTGGCCGGAAACGACCAGTCGTCCAGCAGCGACTGGACGTAGAGCATCGACCCGCCCACGATGAGCGGTATCGCACCGCGGGCCGCGATCGCCTCGACGTCGGCGGCGGCGGCTCGTTGGTAGCGGGCGACGGTCGCGGTCTGCGTGACGTCGAGGACGTCGAGCTGGTGATGGGGAATGCCGCGACGCTGCTCGACGGGCACCTTCGCGGTGCCGATGTCCATGCCGCGGTAGAGCTGCATGGCATCGGCGTTGACGACCTCGGCGCCGGCCGTGTCGGCGAGCCGCTCGGCGACATCGAGCGCCAGCTGCGATTTTCCCGTGCCGGTCGGACCGATGATCGCCAGCGGTCGCAGCACCGGATTCACGGCTGCCAGGCGCCGACGAAGTACCCCACCCCGAACGGCGCGCCCCGGTAGAGCTCCTTGGCCGCGCGCGGCCCCGGCCCGGCCAGACCGGCCAGCACCCCGAACGCGACCCGCCCCAGGATCGGCGGCGGCAGCCGGGTCAGGGCGGTGACGTCGCCGGTGGCCAGCGCGTCGTCGAGGGCCAGTTGGGCGGCGGCGTCGCCCGGGTGGTGGCCGCCGGGGGCCGCCGGGGTCAGGGTGTTCGCGCCGTCGGCCACCACCAGCACACCGACCGGATCGGGCGTCCCGTCGATCTCGGCGCGCAGTTGCCGGCCCAGGGCCGCCGCGGTGTCCGACCCGTGGTCGCCGCGGTAGACGTGCACTCGCGCGCGGGCGTCGGGCCGCGCGCGGCCCCGCACCCAGCCGGCCATGAGCGCGCACAGCGGAAAATCGGCGGGCGCGCCGCCGTCGTCGCCGGGGCACAGCCGGACGCGCACGTCGGCCCCGAACCCCGCGAACGTGCCGACACCCTCGGGACCCAGCACGTCATCGCGGCCACCCGTGCCGATGACGACCCAGCGGGGCGGCAACAACGCGGCCGCGGCCAACACGCCCGCGGCCAGGTCGCACAGCTCGGCGGCGGCCCCTCCGGCCAGTTCGGGAACGAGCACCGGGGCGGACGGAACGATGGCGATCGCGCTCAACACGCCACCAAACTAACCTCTCGGCCACCTCGGGCCGCACGTCTGCGCGCCCGCGGCCTCGCGAGCCTCCGGTGATCCTTCGCCGGTCCGGCGGCGGGCGAGCGTCAGGCCTGGCCGTCCGCCACGGCAATCGGGTGCCCGGAAGGGTCGGCACTCTCGCCCGCGCCCAGCCGAGGCCGCGGGATTTCGCCGACCCTGTCCCGGCCGGTCTGGGCGACCATGGTGGCGGCCTCGCCCCGCGCCAGCGCCACCGTCGCGATGATCACCACCGACACCGCCGCGATCAGCACCATCGCCTTCGGGCCGTCAGTGTTCAGCGTCTCGCCCAGCACGAACACCCCGAGCGTCGCGGCCACCACGGGCTTGGCCACGGTCATCGCCGGCATCGACGCGGTCAGCGCGCCGGCCCGGAACGCCGACTGCTGGAAGATCATCCCGGCCAGGGCGGCCAGAATCCACGGCACGAACTCCGGGGCGGTCAACACGCCGACCAGGCTGTGCTCGCTGATCTCCACGATCCCCTTGGTCAGCACCGCGAACAGCGCCAGCGACGAACCCGCCACCAGGGCGAGCAACACGGCCGCGAACGGGCCACCGGACCGGGCCCGCGCGGCCAGCACGCACCCCACGAGCAGGGGGAGCATCACGACACCGACGATGATCCACGTCGCGGTCGAGGCGCGCTGCCGGCCCGCCGCGGGGTCGCCGACGATGATGACCACCGCCAGGGCGCCGGCCAGGATCGCCGCCCACAGCCACTCCCAGCGGGTCACCCGGCGGTCGGTCAGACGGGCGTAGATCGGCAGTGCGAAGAGCAACGCCGTGACCTGCAACGCCGTCACCAGCACCACGGAGCCCCACGCCAGGGCACCGGCCTGCAGGCTGTAGTTGAGGATCGCCGCAAGACCGCCCAGCCACCACCGGGTGTCCTTCAACGACATGCGGAACAGCTCCAGGTGACCGACCTGCTTGTCGGTGATCTCCTGCGCGGAGCGTTGCCTGATCACGTCGCCGACGGCGGACGCCATCGCCGCGCACAACGCCAGCAACGCCGCGACATCGACTTTCGACATAGACGACCCCTCACCTCAACCCGTTCCCACCAGTGTTCCCCGGCCGACGGCAAATACACCAACTGTTCGGCATCGGTTCACCTACGACTGTGTGACGTTGACTGTGTGACGTTGCGCGGAGGTGACCGCCGGCCGGGGTAATGCTCCACACCTACAGCACCAAGCTGTGCCGCAGCTGTACCCCGGCCGTGAGTTCTGGGCGCCCGCCGCCCGCTATGCCTCGGCGCCCGAGGGGACCACGGCGGCCGAGCCGCCGGCCGCCGGTGCCGGGCCACTCTCGGCGACTTCGGCGTTCATGGAGACGGCCTCACCGCGGGCCAGGGCCGCCGTTGCGATCACCACGACCACCGCCGCGGCCACCAGGGCGATCATCTCCGGCCCGTCGGCCGTGAGGGTCTCGCCCAGCACGGTGATGCCCAGCACCGACGCCACCAGCGGTTCGGCCACCGTCATCGTCGGCAACGACGCGGTGAGCGAACTGGCCCGAAACGACGACTGCTGGAACACCGTGCCCAGCGCCGCGACCAGCACCCACCCGTAGAGCTCCGGGGTGCGCAGCACGGTCCCCGGGCCGCTGTGCAGCGTGTCGACGATCGCCTTGGTGAGCACCGAGAACAGCGCCCATGAGGACGCCGAGACCAGCGCGAGCAGCACCGCGGCCACCGGCCCGCTGAACACCCGCGCGCCCAGCACGCACAACACCATCGCCGGGCCGAGCACCAGCGCCACCACAGCCCACGAATGCAGCGACCCGCGCTGATAGCCGGCGGCGGGTTCGCCGACCGAGACGAACACCGCCACCGCGCCGGCCAGCAGGAACGCCCACACCCATTCCCCGCGGGTCAGCCCCTGTTTGGTCAGCCACGCATAGACCGGCAGCGCGAACAGCAGCGCCGTCACCTGCAAGGCCTGCACCAACACCACCGAGCCCAGGCCCAGGGCCACCGCCTGCAGGGCGAAGCTCGCCACGGCCGCCGTTCCCCCCAGCCACCACTTGGCGTCGCGCAACGACATGCGCAGCAACTCCACGTGGCCGACCTGCTGGTCGGTGATCTCCTGCGCGGAGCGCTGCCTGACCACGTCACCGACACCGGATATCAGCGCGGCGATCAGCGCCAGCAACGCCGCGATGTCCACCTTTTCGATGGCGACCTCCTCACCGACGCGCGGCCCCCGTGCCGCGCACGACCCGGCACGAGGTTACCTGCGCGCGGGGCCGCCCGGCGGCTACGCGGGCTGGCGCGCCCGGCCGCGAAGCTTGCGCTCGACCTTCTTGTGCGTGGCAACCGCATCGATGCGCGCCAGCTCGAAGGTGGCGGCAGTCATCACCAGCGCGGCCACCACCAGGGCGACCATCCCGGCCGGGCCGGTGTTCAGCGTCTCGCCGAGGACGACGACACCCAGCGATGCCGCCACCACCGGCTGCGACACCTCCAGGGTGGGCATCGACGCGGTGAGGGCGCCGGCCCGGAACGCGGACTGCTCCCACGCGAACCCGCCCAGCGCGAGCAACACCCAGGCGTAGACCCCGGGTGTCCGCACCAGCGCCCACCCGCCTTCGTCGATCCGGTGGACGACGCCCTTGGTGAGCACCGCGAAGATCCCCCACAGCGAACCCGACACGAGGGCGTAGAGCACCGCGGCCACCGCGCCGCCGCGGATCCGGGCGACCACGAGGCACCCGGCCAGCAGCGGCCCCAGCACCGCCGCCACCGCGGCCCAGGTCCGCCACGATCCGTTCGAGTGGCCGGCCCGCGGGTTGCCGACGGTGACGATCACCACCACCGCGGCGGTCAGCAACGCGGCCCAGAGCCACTCCCGTCCGGTCACGCTGCGGTCGGCCAGCCGCGCACTCACCGGCAGCGCGAACAACAGCGACAGCACCAGCAGCGCCTGCACCAGCAGCACCGAACCCTCGTCCAGCGCCGCAGCCTGCAACGCGATGCTCACCACGAGCAGCAGCGCACCCCAGCGCCACCGCTGGTTGCGCAGCAGCGCCGCGAACAATTCCAGGTGACCGACCGATCGGTCGATGAGCCGGTGCGTCGCCCGTTGTTGCAGTACATCGCCGATCGCCACGCACAGCGCCGCACTCAGCGCAAGCAGGGCGGCGAGATCCACCTTCGCCATGAACGATTTCTCCGTCGTGTCGTGAGGGGACATGAGCAGATACCTTCGTATCTCTTTACTGTTGCACAATCTCGGTGTCCGGGCGGTGACGGGAAGGTGGCGGCATGCGGCCCGGCAAGCTGTTTGAATACTGTGGGAACGGTTGAGGAGCAGCTGGTGATGGGCCGCCCGCCGGCGGCGGCACCGGCTTTCCGGCCGGACGGCGCCGCTACGCGCGGCAGATGCGCGGGACAGATCCCACGCGGAAGGGTTGCATGAGGGTGGTGGCGAACGTATGACGGCTGACGAGCCCCGCAGCAACGATTCGACCGAACCGGCGCCGGCGCCGGACACCGGGCCGGCTTCCGGGCCGGTCGACCCGTCGGCCGCGCAGCCGGTGCCACGCCCAGGTCCACGCCCCAGACCCCGGCCCACACCGCGGCCCGCCGCCCACCCGGTGCCGGCGCCCCCGCGCAGCAACCCGCACCAGTTCGGGCGCGTGGACGACGACGGCACGGTCTGGCTGGTCAGCGCCGCCGGTGAGCGGGTCGTCGGCTCCTGGCAGGCCGGTGACCCCGAAGCCGCGTTCGCCCACTTCGGCCGGCGGTTCGACGACCTGAGCACCGAGGTCACGCTCATGGAGGAGCGGCTGGCGTCGGGAACAGGGGACGCCCGCAAGATCAAGGCGCACGCTGCCGAGTTGGCCGAGACGTTGCCGACGGCATCGGTGCTGGGCGACGTCGACGCCCTCGTCGCCCGCCTGGACAGGCTGGTCAACCAGGCCGACGCCGGCATCGCCGCGGAGCGCGCGCGCCGCGACGAACAGCGGGCCGTGCAGACCGCGCGCAAGGAGGCGCTGGCCGCCGAGGCCGAGGACCTGGCCACCAACTCCACCCAGTGGAAGGCCGCCGGCGACCGGATGCGGACAATTCTCGACGAGTGGAAGACCATCAGCGGCCTGGACCGCAAGGTCGACGACGCGCTGTGGAAGCGCTATTCCGCGGCCCGGGAAACCTTCAATCGGCGGCGGGGATCGCATTTCGCCGAACTGGACCGGGAGCGCTCGGCGATCCGGCAGGTCAAGGAGCGGCTCTGCGAACAGGCCGAGGAGCTGTCCGATTCGACGGACTGGACCGCCACCAGCGTGGAGTTCCGCAAGCTGCTCACCGAGTGGAAGGCGGCGGGACGGGCGTCCCGCGACGTCGACGACGCGCTGTGGCGACGCTTCAAGGCCGCCCAAGACACCTTCTTCTCGGCACGTAACGCCGCGACGGCCGAAAAAGACGCCGAGTTGCGCGCCAACGCCACCGCCAAGGAGGCGCTGCTGGCCGAGGCCGAGAAGCTCGACACCGGCAACCATGACGCAGCCAGGGCGGCGTTGCGGTCGATCGTGGACCGGTGGGATGTCATCGGCCGGGTCCCGCGGGAACGGTCCGCCGAGCTGGAGCGGCGGCTGCGCGCGGTCGAGAAAAAGGTGCGCGACGCCGGCGAAGCCGACAGGTCGGATCCCCAGGCGCAGGCCCGGGCCGAGCAGTTCCGCGTTCGAGCCGAGCAGTACCAGCAGCAGGCCCAGAAGGCGGCGGCCGCCGGCCGCACCAAAGACGCCGAGGAGGCGCAGGCCAACGCCGAACAGTGGCGCCAGTGGGCGCAGGCGGCCACTCAGGCGCTGCGGCGCTGACCCTAGCGGTCGTCCTGCTGCGGATCCGCCGGCTTGGGGACACCCCGGGCGGCGTCCGGGTCACCGGACCCGTCCGACTCCTGGGGACCGCCCGGCTTGCCGAGGCTGTCCAACAGCGTCATCGACTGCTGCCGGGCCGCGGTCCGTCGCCGCTCCTCCTCGGCCGCGAGCTGCACGATCGTGCGCGACCACACCACGCGGGCCCACTGGTAGGTCAGCACGATCACGGTGATCCAGGCCACGATCAGGCCCCACCCCGGGCCCGGGTGCCCGGCGGTCACGGTCTGGCGCGACCAGACCGCCAGCAGCCCGGTCGGGCAGGCGAGCGCCGAACCCACCAAGGCGATCCAGGCCAGCGCCCAACGCCGCGTCATCAGCGCCAGCATCGAGAAACCGACCCCGAACGCCAGCGCCAGCCAGGCGAACACCCGGGAGGGCAGGGCGACCGCGGCCGCGCCGGCGCCGTGGCTGCTGAACAGCACGTCCCAGCCGCGCACGTCACCGGTGTGCGGGAGGATGAACGTGGCCAGCAGCACGAACACCAGGATCGAGATCACGAAACCGCGTGGGCCCGGCTCGATCTGACGCGCCACCCGGCGCTCCGCCGCCTCGATCTCGGTGCGCAGGGCGTCCAACTGCGTGTGTTGTTTCTTCGTCATCGCTCACATCCGGGGGGTTCGGCCGGGCCGACGGGCGGCCGGACGGTGGGCATGCCGAGACCGGTGCCGCGCGGGCGCTGCCCGGCGGCGTGCGCATCGCCTGCCCGGGTGCGCCGGTGGGTCAGGATTCCCGCGTCGGCGATCAGGTGGTGCGGTGCGGCCGCGGTGACCACCGCGGTGACGACGTCGCCGGGCCGCACCGCGTCGACGCACTGCCCCGCGGCGAAGTGGACCAGCCGGCCGTCGCGGGCGCGCCCGGTCATCCGCGCGGTATGGGTGTCTTTGCGGCCCTCACCGGCGGCCACGAGCAATTCGACGGTCTGCCCGACCAGGGCCCGGTTGCCGTCCAGCGAGATCTGCTCCTGCAGCTCGACGAGCCGTTCGTAGCGTTCCTGCACCACGGCTTTGGGTATCTGCCCCTCGAGTTCGGCGGCGACGGTGCCCGGCCGTTTGGAGTACTGGAAGGTGAACGCCGCGGCGCACCGCGCCCGGCGCACCACGTCGAGCGTGGCCGCGAAGTCCTCTTCGGTCTCACCGGGGAAGCCGACGATCAGATCGGTGGTGATGGCGGCGTGCGGCATGGCCGCCCGCACGCGGTCGATGATGCCCAGGTAGCGCTCGGCACGGTAGGAACGCCGCATCGCGCGCAGGACGCGGTCGGACCCCGACTGCAGCGGCATGTGCAGGGCGGGGCAGACGTTCGGTGTGTCGGCCATGGCCTCGATGACGTCGTCGGTGAACTCGGCCGGGTGCGGCGAGGTGAACCGGACCCGTTCCAGGCCGTCGATGCGGCCACAGGCGCGCAGCAGCTTGGCGAAGGCGCCCCGATCGCGGGGCTGCGCCGGATCGGCGAACGACACCCCGTAGGCGTTGACGTTCTGGCCCAGCAGGGTGACCTCGAGCACGCCATCGGCCACCAGGGAGCCGACCTCGGCCAGGATGTCGTCCGGGTTGCGGTCCACCTCCTTGCCGCGCAGCGCCGGCACGATGCAGAAGGTGCAGGTGTTGTTGCAGCCGACGGCAATCGACACCCAGGCGGAATAGGCGGAGTCGCGGGCGGTGGGCAGCGAGGACGGAAACTGTTGCAGCGCTTCGGCGATCTCCACCTGGGCGACCTTGTTGTGTCGGGCCCGGTCGAGCAGCGCGGGCAGCGACCCGATGTTGTGGGTGCCGAAGACGACGTCGACCCAGGGTGCCTTGCGCAGCAGCGCGTCGCGGTCCTTCTGCGCCAGGCAACCGCCGACCGCGATCTGCATCTCGGGATTGTCGCGTTTGCGCGGCGCGAGGTGGCTGAGGTTGCCGTACAGCTTGTTGTCGGCGTTCTCGCGCACGGCGCAGGTGTTGAAAACCACGACATCGGCGTCGCCGTCCTCGGCCGCGCGCCGGTAACCGGCCGCCTCCAGCAAACCGGCCAACCGCTCGGAATCGTGGACGTTCATCTGGCAGCCGTAGGTGCGGACTTGGTAGGTGCGCACCAGCGCGGGGCCGAGCCCGGCCCGGTCTGCGGGGGTGTCGCAGGACCCGCGCGTCACCATCGAAGTCACGGGGCCATGGTACGGCTTCGGCGTGACGCGGCCGCCGGCCGCACACGTCACACCCGGCGGCGCTCCCGCTCGGCGGCCAGCTCGGTGAGGACGACCTCGCACGCCAGGTTCTGGCTGTAGCCGCGGCGCGCCAGCATCCCGACCAACCTGCGGCTCACCCGCATCTCGTCCTTACCGCCCCCGCCAAGCGCCTCGCGCCGCAGCTTCGACCGGACCAGCTTGGCGGCCAGCTCGCGTTCGGCGCCGGCGTCGATGCCACCCAGCGCCGCGGTGATCACGTCGTCGTCGACACCTTTGGTGTGCAACTCGGCGGCCAGGGCGCGCCTGCTCTTGCCGGCGTTGGCCCGCCGGGACCGTACCCACTGCTGCGCGAAGTCGGTGTCGTCCACCAGCCCGGCGGCGGCCAGCCTGTCGAGCACCCGCACGCTGATGTCGTCGGGGTATCCGCGTTTGGCCAGCGCACCGGCCAACTCGGCGCGGGTGCGCGCTCTCCCGGTGAGCAGGCGCAGGCACAACGCCCGCGCTTGCTCCTCGCGGGAGGGCTCAGAAGTCGACGGGGGCGGGCAGGACGTCATCAGCGGTCACGACCGCGCCGATGCCAAGCTTTTCCTTGATCTTCTTCTCGATCTCGTTGGCCACGTCGGCGTTCTCCATCAGGAAGGTGCGGGCGTTCTCCTTGCCCTGCCCGAGCTGCTCGCCCTCGTAGGTGAACCAGGAACCGGATTTGCGGATGAAGCCCTGATCCACCCCCATGTCGATCAGCGAACCCTCCCTGCTGATGCCTTTGCCGTAGAGGATGTCGAACTCGGCCTGCTTGAAGGGCGGCGACACCTTGTTCTTGACGACCTTGACCCGGGTGCGGTTGCCGACGGCGTTGGTGCCGTCCTTGAGGGTCTCGATCCGGCGCACGTCCATGCGCACCGACGCGTAGAACTTCAAAGCCTTTCCACCCGTGGTCGTCTCGGGCGAATTATGCACCATCACTCCATCGACGAAATAGTTGTGGTTGCCTTCGACTTCGATATCGAACCGATTCATTGACCGAGTGTGGGGTTTGACATGCACATCGAGAACACGGGCGGGTACCAGCTGTTGCGCGGGTTCGATGAACTGTGGCGTTACCGCCCCTTGGCCACGGAACCGCGGCAACAGTTTGTAATCCATGGATGGCGCCATGTAGGGCGCGACCAGTTCCTGAAACTTCGCCGTGGCCGCGGTGGAGAACACCAGCACCGCCTTGCCGGCTGAGCCGGCGTGCCGCAACCGCACATCCAATCCGTATGTGTCATGCAGGTAGTCGCGCAACCGTATACGTGTGCCTTCGCTCATGGCCTCGACGCAGATCTCGATGCGCCCGCTACCACCAACGGTACGTTCCTGCAATCCCCTGGAACGTAGGGTGAATGAGCCGTCATCCATGTACCAAATTGCCAGAGCCAGTGGCGTGAGTGCCTTGAGATATTCCTCGGAGAAGAACTTCTTACCGTCTCCGAGATAAACCGCGCGCCGTAGTTCGGCAAGCTCCGGCAGTGGTGTGAAGTCGACAAAGCTCGCGCCCTTGGCGTTCTCCCGCATCGTATGCCGAATGTTTCCCATCAACGCGGTCTTCCACCGCAGATACTCCGACTGCTTGGCGCCGTATCCCAGCCGGAAACGGACTCCATTGCGATCGTGCCGATTGGACGAGAGGTTCCCGTCACCCATCAGCGACCCCAGTATCACCTGGAACTGTTGCTCACTGAGCAGATGCGGCTCGGCGGCCAACACCCGGTCACCGGCAAAGAGATCGCCGGCTTCTTTCCAGCCGCCCGGTGTGCGAATGAGGTGGTTGGGCGTCGCCGCGAATTGCGACTTGCCGTTACCGCTGGACTTTTCGACGGTGAACTGAAGAAACTGCTCGGCAGGCCCGTTATTGAACCAGTTCACTACCTTGCGCGGCACAATCCGGTCCGTCTCAGGGTCGTAGGACAGCACCTCGACGTCCATCTTGTTGTTGACGATCTTGCCGATCTTTTCGGTGCAGCCGTCAGCGAGAGCCACTCGGGTCGAATAGTTCATACAGCCGAACATCACGCCGATCTTCTCGCGGAGCTGGTTGATGAAGATCGCCGTGGTTCCCGAGTTGTTGAGCGCGCCGGTCATCTTCCGCAGCGCCTGGCTCATCAGCCGGGCCTGCAGCCCGACGTGGCTGTCGCCCATCTCCCCCTCGAGCTCCGCGCGCGGCACCAGGGCCGCCACCGAGTCGATGACCAGGATGTCCAGGGCGCCGGAGCGGATCAGCATGTCGGCGATCTCCAGGGCCTGCTCACCCGTGTCGGGCTGGCTGACCAGCAGGGAGTCGGTGTCCACGCCGAGGCTTTTGGCGTACTCGGGGTCCAGGGCGTGCTCGGCGTCGATGAACGCCGCGACGCCGCCGGCGGCCTGGGCGTTGGCCACCGCGTGCAGCGCCACGGTGGTCTTACCGGAGGACTCCGGGCCGTAGATCTCCACGACCCGCCCGCGGGGCAAACCGCCGATGCCCAGGGCCACGTCCAGTGCGATGGATCCGGTCGGGATGACCGAGATCGGCTGGCGCATCTCGTCGCCGAGACGCATCACCGAGCCTTTGCCGTAGCTCTTCTCGATCTGGGCCATCGCCAGCTCGAGTGCCTTCTCGCGGTCGGGGGCTTGCGCCATGGTGCCTCTCCTATAGTCGATGTGTTCGGGACCGGTGTCGGTCGGTTGGCCGTGACACTAGAGAAGGCCACCGACAAGTTGTCGTCTTCGAACGCTCCCCACAGTAGCCGAACACCTGTTCGATTCAAGCGGACACGCCAGGGAAGCCATGAACATCTCCGCGGAGCTGTCCGACATCTCCTCCTACGGGGGCTTCTTTGCACTGACCGTCGGCGGCGACGCCGCGGGATGGCATCCGGTCGGCCGGTCCTACGCCGACGGGTGCGCCGATCTGATCGACGCCACTCTCGCGCGGTACCGCACCACGGAGCTGCGGGTCGGCGCCTCCCTGGTCCAGCTCGGGCACGCCGCCCGGCTGTGGTCCCCGGTCCTCGCCTGCGCGCTGGCCCACGGCGTCGTCCCGGATCTGAGCGGCCTGCAGCGCGCCGACGACGGGGCCCGGCTGCGCCTGCCCGAAGCCGTCGGGGAACTCGTCGACCGCGACTCGCCTTCGCCGCAGACGTTGTACCGCGTCGTCGTGCGGGACCACATGGAACCGCTCGCGGCGGGGCTGCGGGTGAAGCCGGCGCCTGCGCTGCTGGCCGGCAACATCGCGTCGGCCCTCGTCGGGGCGTCGCATGCGCTGCTCGCCGCCCGCCCTGACCTGCGGGAGCCCGTCGTCAGGGTCACCGGCGCGCTGCTGAGCACCGGCGTGCTGGCCGACACGATGAGCGGCTGTGACCTGTCGTTCCGGCGCCGCAGCTGCTGCCTCTTCTACCGCACCCCCGCCGGTTCCACGTGCGGCGACTGTGTGCTCTAGTGCCCTTTAGCGCGCCGAACCCGCCTCACCACTGGTCGCGGGGCACGTCGAAGTCGACGCACAATGCCCGCCACACGTCGCGGGGCTCGACGCCCTCCTCGATCGCCTGGGCGGCGGTCCGGCCCTCCAGGCCGGTCAGCGCGTGGTCCGCCAGCACCGACGGGCCGTACGCGGCGCCGAACCGCAACAC
Source organism: Mycobacterium sp. TH-M103 (assembly GCF_057473785.1). Taxonomy (NCBI): domain Bacteria; kingdom Bacillati; phylum Actinomycetota; class Actinomycetes; order Mycobacteriales; family Mycobacteriaceae; genus Mycobacterium; species Mycobacterium sp. TH-M103. The sequence continues at coordinate 3,785 of NZ_JBYCLG010000207.1, read as the reverse complement.
GACCCGCTCGTGGAACTCCGTTAGCCGCACGCCCGCCAACATACCCAGACGGTCAGGCCGCCCCCAACGCGAGCGCGTCGTGGCAGACCCGCACCGGATCGGCCAGGCCGGCGGCGCCGGCCGCGGCCGCCTGCGCGGCCCGGCGACAACCCGGCGACGACAGCACCTCGGTGACGGCGGCCACCAGCGCGTCGGCCGTCAACGGCCGGACCAGCCGCCCGCTGCCCTGGCGGACCACCCGGTTGGCGATCTCCCACTGATCCCCGCCGCCCGGGACCACGACCAGCGGCACCCCGGCCAGCAGCGCCTTGGCCACCATCCCGTGACCGCCCCCGCAGATCACCAGGTCCGCGCGCCTCAGCAACTCGTCCTGGCGGCCCAGCCCCACGACCGCCCACGGCGGCGCCGTCAGCTCGGCGCCGCCCAGCCGCGAGACCACCACCCGCGATCCCGCCGGGAGCGTCTCGCCCGGCGTCAGGCACGCCAGCGCGACCTCGGCCAGGCCCTCGGCCCCGGTCAGGGCGGTCGACGGCGCGACCACCACGACCGGCCCGGGGCCGTCGGGGATCTCCAGCACCCGTTCGGTGGGTTCGAAGTGCAGCGGTCCGACGACGACGGCGTCAGCCGGCCAGTCCGGGCGGGGCACCTCCAGCGCGGGCAGGGTGGCGATCAGCCGACGCAGCGGCCCGGGGTCGCGGGCCGGCAAGCCGATCCCGGCGCGGGCGGTGGCCCGCTGCCGCAGCCCGGCACGCCACGACCGCGCGGTCAGGGCCCGCATCGTGGCATCCCACAGCCGGCCGCGGACACCCGTGCCCGGGGCCAGCCCGCTGCCGATCGGCGGCAGCCCTTTCGACGGCAGGTAGAGCGGATGCGGGTCGAGCTCGACCCAGGGAATCCCCAGCAGCTCGGCGGCCATGCCGCCGCCCGCGGTGATGACGTCGGACACCACCAGGTCGGGCGCCAGGTCGCGCAGCGCCGGCGCGTTGAGGACGGCCATGCGGGCCGCGCGCAGGTGGATCCTGGCCCCGGCGTCCAGGTCGTCGTCGGTGGCGGCCAGGCCGTCCAGCACGGCGGCGTCCAGACCCGCGGCGCGGGCGGTGTCGAGCCACTCGGCACCGGTGAACAGCGTGGGCGCGTCACCGGCCTCGGCGAAGCGCCGGCACAGTGCAATCGCGGGGAACGAGTGCCCGGGATCAGGCCCAGCTACCACGGCGACGCGCATCCGCTTCACCCTGCCACAGCGCGCGGGCGCCATCCTGACCTACGCTGGCAAGCATGACCGAGCTGACCGAAGCCGGCGTGGCGAACACTCGCACGGTCGAGCGTTTCCTGAACGCCTTGCAGGACGCGGACTACGAGACGGCGGACGCCGCCCTCGCCGACGACCTCGTCTACGAGAACGTCGGGTTGCCCACGATCCACGGCCGCGCCAGGGCGATGAAGCTCTTCCGTCGCATGGACGGGCGCGCCGCCTTCGAGGTGAAGATCCACCGCATCGCCGCCGACGGAGCGGCGGTGCTCACCGAACGCACCGACGCGCTGATCTTCGGCCCGCTGCGGCTGCAGTTCTGGGTGTGCGGCGTGTTCGAGGTGCACGAAGGGAGAATCACGTTGTGGCGGGACTACTTCGACTTCTTCGACATGATGAAGGCCACCGCCCGCGGGGTGGCGGCGCTGGCGCTGCCCTCGCTCAAAGCAACGTTCTAGCCGAAGGCCGAGGCTGATGAGCGACAACGGCACCCGCACCCGACCGAACGCCTTGCAGTACCTGCGCTACTGCTACGGGCGCCGGCTGCCCGACTCGATGCGCGACTGGGTGCGCCGCGACCTGGCCGGCAAGGGCGCCACCAGGCGGATGATGCTGCGGGTCGCGGTCCCGGCCGTGCTGGTCTTGGCCCCGTTCTGGCTGATCCCGACGACGCTGGACGTCCACCTGAGCATGACCCTGCCGATCCTCATCCCGTTCGTGTACTTCTCGCATGCGCTCAACAAGGTGTGGCGTCGGCACATGCTGCAAGTGCACGGCCTGGACCCCGATCTCGTCGACGAACAAGCCCGCCGGCGCGATGCCCACATCCACCGGTCGTACGTCGAACGCTACGGACCCAGGTCCGGGGACTAGTCAGCGCGCGGCAGCCCGCCGAGTTCGTCGAACGCCTGCGCCCACCCGACCAGGCGATCGGTGGCCTGCGTCAGCTCGTCGCGGTAGCGCTGCGACGCCGCCGATCCGCCGCTGGCCGAAGACACCACTTGGGCTGCGGCGGTGACCATTTCGTTGTACTGACGCACACCGGAACTCAGCTGCGCGGTGAACGCGTTGATGGTGGGCACCAGATGCGCCCGCGACGACTCCGAATACCGCGCGGCCCGCTCCATCGACACCACCTCGGCGGCGGTGGCCGCCATGGCCGCCGAGGTCCTGGCCGCCGCCGCGGTCAGGTCGCCCAGTTCGGCGGCCGGCAGCATGGCTCCCCGCTCCATCACGCCCACGAGCGAGTGAAACCCCCGTTCGGAGGCGCCCAGCGCGTACATCGCGGGCCGCGCCGCCGAACCGGGCGGCGGCAGCCGGCGGGCGCCGGCGGGTGGTCCCGACGGCAGCGGCTCCGCCTTGAGCCAGCGGTAGCGCAACAGCAGCAACGTCGCCGGAATCGCCTGCACGACCGCGATGGCACCGGTGATCTGCAGCAGCAGTACGAACCAGCCCCAGGCCGCCAGCAGTGCCGTCACCACCGCCCAGAACAGGCACCCGGCGCTGAAGATCAATCCCCACCGCAGCGCGCGGCGACGGCGGCGGATCAGCCGGGCGCGCGGATCCGCGGCCGCGCTGAGCCGCCGGGCGAGCAGCTCGGAGAGCTCCGCGGCGGTGCCCAGACCTCGCTGCAGCAGCGTGCGCCACAGCCCGCGCTGACTCGAGTTCACCGCCATTCCGAAAACCCCGAAGAGCCCGCGGCTACTGGCCGTACGGCTGTTCGGGCACCGCCTGTCCGGTGGTCTCGGCGGGCGCGGCAGCGGGAGGGGCGGCGGTGCCGCCCGTCGGCAGCGCTTCGCCGCGCATCGAGGCGCGGATCTGCTCGAGGCGGGAATGGCCGGCCATCTGCACGCCGGCCTGCTCGACCTCGAGCATGCGGCCCTGCACGGAACCCTGGGCCAGCTCGGCGGCACCGATCGCGTTGGCGTAGCGGCGTTCGATCTTGTCGCGGACCTCGTCGAGGCTGGGTACGTTGCCCGGCGCGGCGATCTCGCTCATCGACCGCAGCGAGGCGCTCACCTGCTCCTGCATCTTGGCCTGTTCGAGCTGGCTGAGCAGCTTGGTGCGCTCGGCGATCTTCTGCTGCAGCACCATCGCGTTCTGTTCGACGGCCTTCTTGGCCTGGCCGGCCGCGCTCAGTGCCTGGTCGTGCAGCGTCTTGAGGTCCTCGACGCCCTGCTCGGCGGTCACCAGCTGGGCCGCGAAGGCCTCGGCGGCGTTGCTGTATTCGGTGGCCTTGTTGGCGTCACCGGCGGCAGTGGCCTGGTCGGCCAGCGTCAGCGCCTGACGGACGTTGACCTGCAGCTTCTCGATGTCGGCCAGCTGCCGGTTGAGCCGCATCTCGAGTTGGCGCTGGTTGCCGATCACCTGCGCCGCCTGCTGGGTCAGCGCCTGATGGGTGCGCTGCGCTTCCTCGATGGCCTGCTGGATCTGCACTTTGGGGTCGGCGTGCTCGTCGATCTTCGCGTTGAACAGCGCCATCAGGTACTTCCACGCTTTGACGAACGGGTTGGCCATGAGTAGCTCCACCTTCGCT
>NZ_JBYCLG010000206.1:0-13909 GCF_057473785.1 Mycobacterium sp. TH-M103 | reverse complement strand
GATCACCAGCACGGTGTCGCCCTTGCGGACCTTCATCTACAACACCTCCGGAGCCAGCGAGATGATCTTCATGAAGCGCTTCTCGCGCAGTTCGCGCCCGACCGGGCCGAAGATGCGCGTGCCGCGCGGGTCGTTGTCCGGCTTGATGATGACGGCCGCGTTCTCGTCGAACTTGATGTAGCTGCCGTCGGGGCGCCTGCGCTCCTTGACGGTGCGCACCACGACGGCCTTGACCACGTCGCCACGCTTGACGTTGCCACCGGGGATGGCGTCCTTGACGGTGGCAACGATGACATCCCCGATGCCGGCGTAGCGTCGCGACGAACCACCGAGCACCCGGATGCACAAGATCTCCTTGGCGCCGGTGTTGTCGGCGACCTTCAGCCGCGATTCCTGCTGAATCACTCGATCTCCTGACCTGGTTTACGTGTGCACGACAGGAGAAACCCGGGAGCCTGACGTGCGCGGTCTTCGTCACCGAAGGGCACGCGGGGCCGGCTGAAAAGCTGGTTGCTTGTCAAGCACCGGCCGAGGTCTGCCCACGGCAACCCCTAGAGTCTAGGCGACGGGCAGCTCAGAGCCAAATTCCTCGTACCACCGGCAGCGGCCTTCACCTCGACCACCCGAATCGGGTCGAACGCCGCGGCATCGCCGTGTCTACACGTCGAGGAACTCACGGACGCCGCCGCCCACCAACGCACATCAGGTCTTGTCGACAATCCCATAAGCATCGACCCCGCCAATGCGCTCCGGGCCATGGTCAGATTCTGCTTGCGATCGGCGACGACGGCCGCATGGCCACCACGTCAGTCGCCACACCAATCACATCCAACTCATCCGTCACGAATTCCGTTGTCGTGCGGTGTGCTTGGGCTTGGATGTCGGAGTCAGCCGTTACGGTCTGCTCATGCCTGAGCTGTGGTTCCCCTCCGTCGATCTTTCCAGCGCCCTGGAACTGGTCGGCGGGGACACGTATCGCCGTGGCTTCGCTTACGCGCGCGAGGGCCGGGTGTTGGGCTGTACGTGGGACGCGCATACGCACAACCTCGTCGGCAGCGTGCGCGGAAGCCAGGGCCGCACGTACACCGCGACGGTACAGCTGTGGCCGGCCGGCTCCGACACCTGGGGCGTCGAGAGCGGGCTGTGTAGCTGTCCGGTGGCGGCGGACTGCAAGCATGTCGCGGCGTTGGTGATCGCCGGCGCCGCGGGCACAAAGACGCCGACCGCGCACACCCCGCCCGCGCCGGCCCTGCCCGCATGGCGGCGTTCGCTGGACGCGCTGGTTCCCGCGGTTGCGGCGCACGGTCACGCGGGGACACCGATGGCGATCGAGCTGAACCTGTCGACGGGCGAGCCGGTACCGGGCCTCGACGCGCGGTTGGTGCGGCCCGGGAAGCGGGGCGGCTGGGTGGCCGGCGATCTGAGCTGGGGCAAGCTCGCCATGCTGCGCCACTGCGGGTACCCGGACGAACAACTTCGGGTGCTGCAGGAACTCTATGCGACCTTCAAAGCTTCGAGTTCGAATTCGACTGGCTACTACCGGTATTCGCACGGAAACTACGGCGACGTGAAGACGATACCGCTGCTGCGGTTCGAGTCCCCGCAATTGTGGCCGCTGCTCGACGAGGCCCGCCGGGTCGGGGTGCGGCTGGTGACGACCCGCCCGCAGCAGGAGGTCCCGGCCCACGGTGCGGGGCAGCTATGCCTGGACGTCACGTCCGACGCGTCGGGTCAGATCACCGTGCGGCCCATGCTGCGGGTCGGCGGCGCCGCGACACCGCCGATGGCCTTCATCGGGGCTTCCGGGCACGGCGTGGTGTACGACGACGGCGGGTTGCGGCTGGCCCGGCTGGACAGGCCGGTTCCTACCGCGCTGCAACATATGGCGCTGGGCGGCGCGCCGCTGGTCGTGCCAGCCGGCGAGGCGGCCAGCTTCACCGCCGACTACTACCCGCGGCTGCGTCACATCGCGGCCGTTATGTCGTCGGACGAGTCGTTCACGCCACCAGAGATCGTCGGTCCGAGTCTGGTCCTGCGGGCCGACTACCGCGGCGGACACGAGCTCGAACTGACCTGGCAGTGGGCCTACCGGATCGGCGACAGCGACATTCGCGCCGGGTGCGACAGCTCGGACTATGCCACGTGCCGCGACCTGGACGCCGAGCGTGCACTCGCCGCGAGCATCGAGATGCCGTTGGAGCGCTGGGGGCTCCGCGGCGCCGACGGCAGCCTCATCGCACGGACCACGTTGTCCGGGCTGGAAACCATGCGTTTCGCGACGGAGGTACAGCCGCGGCTGGCCGAGCTTACCGACGTCGCCGTCGAGGTGACCGGCGACCCGGCCGACTACCGCGAAGCGGGCGGCTCCCTGGTCATCGCGGTCCGCACCGACGCGGTGCCCGGTGAAACGGACTGGTTCGACCTGGGCGTCACCATCAGCATCGAAGGTAAACGGGTTCCGTTCGTCAACGTGTTCACCGCGCTCGCATCCGGGCAGTCACACCTGTTGCTGACCGACGGCGCCTACTTCGCCCTGGACAAGCCGGAGCTGATCAAGCTGCGCCAGCTCATCGAGGAGGCTCGCGGACTCACCGACGGTGACGGGGGACTGACCCGGATCAGCCGCTACCAGGTCGGGCTGTTCGACGAGCTGGCCGAGCTGGGCGTGGTGACGCGGCAGGCCCGCGAGTGGCGCCGCCAGGTGCGTGCGCTGCGCGCGCTACTCGGCGTGGAACCGGCCGAGACGCCTGCCGACCTGCGCGCCGAGCTGCGGCCCTATCAGGCCGACGGGTTCTCGTGGCTGGCAACCCTGCACGACCACGGGCTCGGCGGGATCCTGGCCGACGACATGGGCCTGGGCAAGACCCTGCAGTCGCTTTCGCTGATCTGCCATGTCCGCCAACAGAATCCGGGCATGGCTCCCTTCCTGGTGGTCGCACCCGCCAGCGTGGTCGCGAACTGGGCCTCCGAAGCAAAGCGCTTCGCCCCCGAATTGAACGTAGTGGCCCTCTACGACACGCTCCGCCGCTCCGGCGCCGACCTCGGCGAGCTGGCAGCCGGCGCCCATATCGTGGTCACCTCCTACACGCTGTTCCGGCTCGATTTCGACGCCCACGCCGCGCGGACGTGGTCGGGGCTGATCCTCGACGAGGCTCAGTACGTCAAGAACCACCACGCCAAGACCTACCAGTGCGCCCGCAAGCTGGCCGCGCCATTCAAGCTGGCCATCACCGGCACACCGATGGAAAACAACCTCATGGAGCTGTGGTCGCTGCTGTCGATCACCGCGCCCGGGCTGTTCCCCAGCCCGACCAAGTTCGCCGACTTCTACGCCAAACCCATCGAGAAAACCGGTGACCCCGAGCTGTTGGCACTGTTCCGTCGCCGGATCAAGCCGCTGGTCAAGCGCCGCACCAAGGAACTCGTAGCCGCCGAGTTGCCCGCCAAACAGGAGCAGGTCCTCGACATCGACTTGGCACCGCGGCACCGCGCCCTCTACGACAAGCGGCTGGCGCGCGAGCGGCAGAAGGTGCTCGGGCTGCTCGATGACATGCAGCGCAACCGATTCACGATCCTGAAGTCGTTGACAGTACTACGCCAGTTGGCGCTGCATCCCGGTCTCGTCGACCCCGCCCACGACACGCTGGCCAGCGCCAAGATCGACGCGCTCGCCGAGCAGCTGCGCGACGTCGCCGAGAGCGGCCACCGCGCTCTGGTATTCAGCCAGTTCACCCGTTTCCTGGGCCGGGTCCGTCATCGACTGGACACCGAGGGCATCGACTACTGCTACCTCGACGGACGCACCCGCAACCGGGCTGCGGCGGTGGCGCGTTTCAAGGACGGCGACATGCCGGTCTTTTTGATCAGCCTGAAGGCTGGCGGATCCGGGCTCAACCTCACCGAGGCCGACTACTGCTTCCTGCTCGACCCCTGGTGGAACCCGGCCACCGAGGCCCAGGCCATCGACCGCACCCACCGCATCGGCCAGACGCGAAACGTGATGGTCTACCGGCTCATTGCGCATGACACCATCGAGGACAAGGTGATGGCGCTGAACGCCCGCAAGGCCAAACTGTTCGCCAGCGTCATCGACGACGGCAACGCGTTCGGCGCGGCACTCACCGCCGACGACATCCGCGGGCTGCTGGCCTGACCGGGACCGGCGTTCTGCGAAGGAGACGATCCGACAAAGGCGAGGACATGGCCGCGCCCTCGATACCGCGCGGGCGCGGCGGCCCGAAGACGAACGCCGGCGCGGCAACCCAGACTTTTCGGTCTGGCTGATCGCCGAACTCGACCGCGAGGCAACCCGGCGAGGAGTCCCGGCCAATCGCTCATCGAAGTCTGGATCGCCGAGAAACCTGACCAGGGAGGTCACGCCGCAGCCTGATCGTTGCTCGACATCAGGGCTCGACAAACACGCGCACTGGCGCGGTCACGTCCGGTGGTTGGCATCGCGCCAGGCCTGCCAGATCTCGGGGCGCAGGCGGCCGCGGTCGGGCACCGGCAGCCCGGCGGCGCGGGCCCAGGCGCGGACCTCGGCGGTGCTCGGCTCCGGCGCCGCGGATGCCTCATCGAGGTGGCTGATGTCGGTTATATGCGGTGAAATGCGTCGCAGTGCTGGGGTTTCGGTGGTCGACCAGTGGTGTGCGGCGGCCAGGAACCGGTACGTCCATTCCTCGGCGAGCTGGCGGGTCTCACAGAACACCACCGGGACGTTCGGCCAGCGGACCTGCAGTTCGGCCAGCCCGTCGGCGACCGCGGCGGGGCGGACCCGGTCGAGTTTGAACAACTGGGAATAGCGCTCCTCGATCACGAGTGCTGCGCGCGGCAGCACGGCCAAATCGGCAACCTGGTAGCGCAGCTTGCCGCCGGTGAGGCTGGTGACCAGGTCGGCCAGCGATTTGCGTTCCACACTGGCGACCAGCAGGCCGTCGAGGACCAGCCCGTAGTCGCCGCACGGCAGCGCCCGACGAACGGTCCGCACCTGCTGGGTGGCGAACCGGTAGGGGTACTGCTCATGGGTGTCGACGAGGATTTGCAGGTCGTCGATGCCGTGGGCGCGCGCAGTCGGGGTGCGCACGTTGGGGCGGGCCTGCTTGCGGGTGCGCGGCGACTGCCAGAACACCGCGTCGCGGCCGCGTGCGGTGGTGAACACCAACTGCGAGCGGTTCTCCCGGGACCGCGTCGCGATCACGTCGATGGCCGCGCCGCGGCGCTGGCACGAGCGCAGCGCGAGGCGTTCGACAATTACCGCGTCGGCGGGCCACTCCGCCAAGTCGACCGGGTAGCAGTACAACGCCTTGACCCGAGGCCAGGTCCCCGAGGTGCGAAACACCAGGTCGCCGCCGGGTTGGGGAATACGCAGCAGGTAGGGCAGCCGGGAATCCTCATCCGGGTTGACCGCGATCAACAACTCCGCCATAAATCCTTATTCTGCCGATGCACGCATGGGCTTGACACCGTTCGGTGGACACAGGGTCAGGCGGCTTGTGCCGTCTGATCGAGTCGGACGTCGAACTCGACCGGCCTCACCATAGTGACGGCCGAATGACGGGCGGATTCAACCGGTCGTCGCAACACCTTCCATCCAGGAGGTGCGGTGGCGAGACAGAAAGACCCGATGCCGAGCGGCGTGAGGCGGCAGTGGGCGGCTGATCGTGCGTTGCGGCCGTCGATGCGATCACCGGGTCGGCCGGAGCCGTCGCGTTCGGTGCGGCGGCAGTTCTGGCGGCTCATCGCGCAGGGTGTCTCGACCGAAGATGCTGCCGCGGGAGTGGGTGTGTCGACACCGGTGGCGACCAGGTGGTTCCGTCACGCTGGCGGCATGTCACCGATCAATCTGGATGAGCCCACGGGACGGTACCTGTCGTTCGATGAGAGAGAGGAGATCGCGCTGCTACGCGCCCAGGATGTCGGGGTGCGCGAGATCGCCCGCCAGATCGGGCGTGATCCGGCAACTATCTCTCGTGAGCTGCGGCGAAACGCGGCCACCAGAGGCGGCAAGCCGGTCTATCGCGCGGGTGTGGCGCAGTGGAAGGCCCAGCAAGCGGCAAAGCGCCCGAAAGCCGCGAAGCTGGTGGCCCACGATCAGCTCCGTGCCTATGTGCAGGATCGGCTCAACGGCAGCGTCCGCCGACCCGATGGCACTGCCGTCGAGGGCCCGCAGACCGGTGCGTGGAAGGGGCGGAACAAGCCGCATCGGCAGGACAGACGCTGGTCGACGGCGTGGAGCCCAGAACAGATCTCCCACCGCTTGCCCATTGACTTCCCCGATGATGAGTCCATGCGCATCAGCCATGAGGCGATCTACCAGTCGTTGTTCATCGAGGGGCGTGGCGCGCTCAAACGAGAGTTGGTTGCGTGCTTGCGAACTGGGCGTGCGCTGCGAGTCCCAAGGGGTCGGACACAGAACAAGCCGCAGGGACACGTCAGCGCCGATGTCGTTATCAGCGAGCGCCCCGCTGAGGCCGCGGATCGGGCTGTCCCCGGGCACTGGGAGGGCGACCTGATCATCGGGACCGGCCGGTCGGCGATCGGCACGCTGGTGGAACGCTGGTGGAACGCAAAAGCCGCTCTACGTTGCTTGTACACCTTCCCCGGCTCGACGGGTGGGGGCAGGCGCCACCAGTGAAGAACGGGCCGGCGCTGAGCGGATACGGTGCCGTGGCGATGAACGCCGCGTTGGCCGCATCACTGGCAGAACTGCCCGAGCAGCTGCGGCAGACCCTCACCTGGGACCGCGGCAAAGAGCTATCCGGGCATGCCCAGTTCGCGTTGGACACCGGAACAAAGGTGTTCTTCGCCGACCCGCATTCACCCTGGCAGCGACCCACGAACGAGAACACGAACGGTCTGCTTCGTCAATATTTTCCGAAAGGAACCGACCTATCCCGATGGTCGGCCGAAGAACTCGCAGCGGTCGCTGTCGACCGCCCTTGCGCTCAACAACAGGCCCCGCAAGGTCCTCGGCTGGAAGACACCGGCCGAAGTTTTTGAGGAACAACTACACTCGCTTCAACAACCCGGTGTTGCATCGACCGATTGAACTCGCCACGTCTGCGTCGGTTATGGACCCGGTCGATCCAGTCGCCGATGTCGAGCTTGACGGCCGTCTTGGTCGGCGACAGGTATCGGTCGTAGAACTCGGCTTTCAATGTCGCCCAGAATGATTCCTGCTGAGCGTTGTCCCAACACACCGTGGTGCGGCCAACTGAACCGGGCCAGGTTGTGCTCATGGGCGAACAGTGCGAGCTGTGCCGAGGTGTACTGACGGCCGTGATCGGCGTGCAACAGGACCTGCTCGGCGAGCGACCTGCGCGGACAATCCGTTCAGATCGGCCAGCTCACGCAACAGCCCCATGCCGGCGTGCGACACCACCCCACGACCATGCGCAGATACTTTCACAGGCCGCGCCGCCCGCGATACTGTTCACTTGCGAGGTGCCTATCCCTTGTGCGGAACGAAACCTCAGATAAATCGATTTTGCACTGCAAGACAGGCACTTTCGCGTATCAAAACCCGGGTACGTCGGCATTCGGCGGAAGATCCGGGCCGGTGCGCAGACCCTGCTGACTGGTTGACCGCCCAGCCCGCAAGAGCACGGCGCTGATCGACTACGGGGCGCCGGCATCCCGCTTCAAAGCGCACCCGCCGTGGGCGTGCGCCCCCGCCCCGGCGCACCGGCATCAATCCGGCCCGCTACACCACGCAGCGAAACCCGATGTGGGTGGTCGCGGTGTCCTGCGACTGGGGTGAGCGCGCCGCGGGACGGTACCGGTGGCAGTACTCCGGCGCGCACAGGTGCGAACCGCCCTTCAGCGCCTGGCTGACGCCGGGATTCGCGGGCCCTGGCGGTGTGCAGCAACTTTTCGGCGGCTGGTCGAGCCGGTGGTGCGCCGAGAACTCGGTGGCCGTCCACTCCCAGACGTTGCCGATCATGTCGAACAGGCCGAACGCGTTGGGCGGGAACGTCCCCACCGGCGAGGTGCCCACCCAGCCGAGGGCGCCCTCGTTGCGGTACGGAAAGCTGCCCTGCCAGGTGTTGGCCATCAGTCGGCCGTCGGGGACGGCCTCCTCCCCCCACGCGTAGGTGGCCGTGCTCCCGGCGCGCGCCGCGTACTCCCATTCCGCCTCGGTCGGCAGCCGGCGCCCGGCCCACCGCGCGTAGGCCGCGGTGTCGGGATAGGCCACCTGCACGACGGGATGGTCGGCCCTGTCGGCGATGTCGCTGTCCGGCCCGAACGGGTGCCGCCAGTCCGCTCCGGGCACCCAGTCCCACCATTGCCGCCAGTCGCGCAGGTCGACCGGGCCCGGCGTCGGCGCGAACACCATCGCCCCGGCCCGCACGTCCTGCAGCCCCGGGTAGAGCGCCGGGTCGATCGGCTGCTCGGCGACGGTCACATAGTCCGTGGCGGCGACGAATTCGCCGAACTGCGCGTTCGTCACCGGGTGCAGTTCCACCGCGAAGGGCGCCACGGCCACGGTGTGGATCGGCGCCTCTTCGGGGTAGAAGCTCGTCGATCCCATACGGAACGAACCGCCTGGCAGGTCGACCAGCTCGGTGAGCATCACATCAGGGTAGGACAACCCCGGCGCGGGGGCCTCACGCCTTCTTCGGCGCCTTGCGATCGCGCTGCCGCCACCAGGCGAACACGAAGAGGGACATCGCGACGACCAGCGCTATCAGCACCCACAGCACGACGGCCTGGTCGACCCAGGAACCGTAGGGCGGGCTGCCGGGCAGAATGTTGCGCAGCGGGACGATGGCGAAAAGCATTGCCCCGTACCACGTGATGAACGGCGGCACGAACGACGTCCGGCCCAGCGCCATCGGGATGGCCACCCACAGCGCCAGCGCGGGCAGGGTGAGCAGGACCAGGCAAACCCCGACGTCGAAGATCAGCGGGCCCTTGGATCGGCGCAGGGTGATGATCACGTCGTCCTGTACACCGGCCTCGGGCTCGTCGGCGTCGTGCACGCGGGTGACGGTCGCATCCCAGCCGTCCAGCTGCCCGGTCACTTCCACGTGGGCGGGTGTCTTCTCGCGGTTCTGACCGGAACCGGTGAACACGTCGGCGGCGATTGTCTCGGTCCGGTAGGAGTCGAAGGGCCAGTTGTTGGGGTCGCCGTGCGCGGCGATGGTGGTGGTGACCTGCGCCGGCGCCTTACCGACCGGGTAATGCAGGTCGCCGAGGTCGTTGTCCGGATACAGGCGGACGGCCGCGTCGGTGGTCAGCACACCCAGGTTCTTGTCGTACAGCGAATCCTTGGGGTAGACGAGAACATTCACCGTCAGGTGGTTGGCGACCGTTTCCAGCTTCTCGATGCGCACTTGGACGACGCTGTCCTCGGACTCGACCTTGCTCAGATCCACCGCGGGCAGCGGGGGCGCCGACCTGGCCAGCAGGTGCACGGCGACCAGGGACACGATGTAGATGACGATCACGCCGGCGACGACACCCAGGGCGATCGCCGTCTGCCGTCGCCGTGACTCCGGGGGCGGGGAGGGCTCGGCAGTCATGGGCACCATCACCTTTGGTCGAGGCCGGCACGGAATCGGGGCCTAGGCGGCCGCCCCGGGATCAGTCGCGCGCAAACGCCAGCGCGAGTTCGCGTTCCAGGTCTTCGTAGGGCCTGCCCGAGATGTCCACCGTGACCTGGGCGATGGTGCCCCCGGTGAACGGGAACGGCGCCTTGTAGCGGTTGGACACGCGGGATCCGCCGTTGTGTCCGACCGTGATCCCGGCGCCGGCCAGCCCGAATGTGCCCGGATGGCTTGCCACGTCGGCGAGCGAGCCCACGACGGTGTCGTCGATGAACAGCGTGGCGTCGCCGAGCGGGGTGTGGCTGTTCTTCACGGTCCCCGTGCGCGCGTAGCGCACGCCGAACACGTGCCTGCCCAGCGGGACGGGGCCCGACGACGAAACCTCTTGCTGGCGCTCACCGAGGAAGTTGTAGACGTAGTGCAGCCGTCCGTCCTGGATGAACAGCACATGCCCGCCGTGGGCGCCGCCCTGCTTGAACAGGACGCCCTCGGCGCCGGTGCTGTCGACCGTCACGTCGGCCAGCACGGCGAAGGAGCGGCCGCGAAGCTCGGCGGCGGCGCCGATGCCGACGTCCGCGCAGCCGGGATAGTAGACGTAGGTCTCCCGTTCGCCGGTCAGGTAGGGCCGTGTGCGCATCATCGTCTCCATGATGTTCAGGTCGGCCAGCGGCAGTCCGTTGTACTTCGCGGCCTCAGCGAACCACAGCGCCTTGAGCTCTTCGAGCTTGTCCGGGTGTTCGGCGGCCAGGTCGTGGCACTGGCTGCGGTCGGCCTCGATGTGGAAGAGCTCCCAGCGATCGTCGGCGAAATGCGACCAGCCCGCCGGCGTCGCGGCGTGCACGGTGTTGGCGAACCAGCCGTCGTGCCAGATCCCGCGGGTGCCCAGCATGGTGTAGAACTGCGTGTGCTTTCCCGTGTCCGCGCCCGGGTCGTCAAGCGCGGCTTTGAAACTCACGCCGTCCAGCGGCTTCTGTGCGATGCCCTTGACGGTTTCGGGTGGCGTCATGCCCAGCAGGTCGTAGACCGTCGGCGTGACGTCGCAGACGTTGACGTAGTTGTCGCGGATCTCCCCGCGGGCCGCAATCCCCTCGGGCCACGAGATGATCGCCGTGTCGGCGATGCCGCCCTCGTGGGAGGCGTAACGCTTGTACAGCTTGTAGGGCGTGTTGAAGGCCATCGCCCAGCCGATCGGATAGTGGTTGTAGGTCTCGGGCCCGCCGAGGTGATCGAAGAGCTTCATGCTCTCTTCGACGGTGTCGATGTAGCCGTTGAAGAACTTGCCCTCGTTCACCGATCCGTTGGGTCCGCCCTCGCCGCTGGCCCCGTTGTCGGAGATCACCACGATGATGGTGTTGTCCAACTGGCCGGATTCCTCGAGGTAGTCCAGGATCCTGCCGATCTGGTCGTCGGTGTAACTGAGGAATCCGGCGAACACCTCGGCCATCCGGGCGAACAGTTTCTTCTCTTCGTCGTTCAGCGAATCCCAGGGCCGGACCGTGTCCTGCAGCGGCCACGGCTCGCCGGACGGACCCGTCACGTCCGCGTACGGGTTGACCGGCGACAGTTCGGTGTCGGGCGGCACGATCCCGAGCGACTTCTGGTTCTCCAGGACGATCTCGCGGTAGCGCTCGTAGCCCATGTCGAACTTGCCGGCGTAGCGGTCGGCCCACTCGGCGAAGACATGGTGCGGCGCGTGCCCGGCGCCCGGGCACACGTAGCTGAACCACGGCTTGTCCGGGGCGATCACCTTGGCGTCGCGAATGAATTCGATTGTCCGCTCGGCCAGATCCTTCGACAGGTGATAGCCGTCTTCCGGTCTGCCCGGGGGGCTGACGGGGTGGTTGTCGTAGACCAGGTCCGGGTACCACTGGTCGGTCTCGCCGCCGAGGAAGCCGTAGAACCGTTCGAAACCGCGCGAGGTGGGCCAGTGCCGCTTGGTCGACGCCAGGTTGGTCTCTTCCAGCGGCGTCAGGTGCCACTTGCCGATGCAGTACGTGTTGTAGCCCCGCTCGGCGAGCACCTCCGAGATCAGGGCGGTGTCCGCCGGGATGCGCCCGTTGGCGTTGGGGAACCCCTCGGTGAACTCCTCGATGGTGGCCATGCCCACGGTGGTGGCGTTGCGGCCGGTCAACAGCGAGGCACGCGTCGGCGAGCACAGAGCGGTGGTGTGGAACTGCGACAGCCGGATCCCGCGGTCGGCGATCCGCGTCATCGCCGGCATCTCGACCAGGCCGCCGAAGCAATCCCACGTCGCGATGCCGGTGTCATCCCAGACCAGATAGAGCACGTTCGGCGAGTTCTCCGGCGCCACCGGCGCGGCGAAAGGACCCCAATCCGGTTCGGAGTCACGGATGTCCAGCTCGATCTTGCCGCTGAATCCTCCCGAGCGGCCAGTCTCTCCAGACTCATTCGCCATCGCTCACACTCCGCTCTCGGTATCCCCCGGCGTCGGGTCGGAGATTACACGGCCGCGACCGGCCCCCGCGCTCGAAGACGCGAAAGCCCCCGATACGCCGGGGCGTCGGGGGCTTTCGCTGGGGGTACCGCCCGCTTGCGGGGGACTGCTCGCGCGAATGCGGGCGTGCGGTTCGGCTACTTGGCCTTCTCCAGGACTTCGACCAGCCGCCACCTCTTGGTCGCCGACAACGGGCGCGTCTCCATCAGCGCGACCCGGTCGCCGATGCCGGCGGTGCTGTTCTCGTCGTGCGCCTTGACCTTCGTGGTGGTACGGATGATCTTGCCGTACAACGGGTGACGCACCCGGTCTTCGAGCTCGACCACGATGGTCTTCTGCATCTTGTCGCTCACCACGTAGCCGATGCGCGTCTTGCGCCGGCCACGGGTCTTGGGGTTACGCGGAGTGTGCTTGTCACCCTTTTCGGTCTTGGCTTCAGCCATCACGATTCCTTACCGTCGGTACCGTCCGGCCCGGAGGCCAGACCCAGTTCTCGTTCCCGCAGCACGGTGTAGACGCGCGCGATTTCCTGCCGCACCGTGCGGAGCCGGCGGTTGTTGGACAGCTGCCCGGTCGCCATCTGGAACCGCAGGTTGAACAGCTCCTCCTTGGATTCGCGCAGGCGCTCGGCGAGCTCGTCGTCGGTGAGCTCACGCAGTTCGCCCGGCGAGATTCCCACTGCCATCAGAACTGATCCTCTCGGGTCACGATGCGGGCCTTGATCGGCAACTTGTGGATCGCTCGGGTCAGGGCCGCCCGGGCGATCGCCTCGTTGGGGTAGCTCAGCTCGAACAGCACCCGGCCCGGCTTGACGTTGACCACCCACCACTCCGGGGAGCCCTTACCCGAACCCATGCGGGTTTCCGCGGGCTTCTTGGTCAGCGGACGGTCGGGGAAGACGTTGATCCACACCTTCCCGCCACGCTTGATGTGCCGGTTGATGGCGATACGAGCGGACTCGATCTGCCGGTTGGTCACATAGGCGTGCTCGAGCGCCTGGATACCGTAGTCGCCGAAACTCACCTCCGTGCCACCGCTGGCGATCCCACGCTGGCGGGGATGGTGCTGCTTGCGATGCTTGACTTTGCGGGGAATCAGCATGGTTCAGCCCTCCGTGCTCTGCGTTTCGAGGGCCGGCGCGGCTTCGCTGGAAGCGGGCGCGGCGCCTTCGTCGGCGCCCGCGGCCCGGCCGGCCTCGGTGCTGGTGGCCGTGGTACCCGACGCGCCACTGCGCCGGGGACGGGTGCCCGAAGGCCGCTCCCGGCGCGGGCGATCGGCGCCCGCCGGGGCGGCGGTGGCCAATTCGCGCTTGCCGCCGACGATGTCACCCTTGTAGATCCACACCTTCACACCGATGCGGCCGAAGGTGGTCCTGGCCTCGTAGAGGCCGTAGTCGATGTCGGCGCGCAGCGTGTGCAGCGGCACGCGGCCCTCGCGGTAGAACTCCGAGCGGCTCATCTCGGCGCCGCCGAGGCGCCCGGAGCACTGCACCCGGATGCCCTTGACGTTGGGCTGACGCATCGCCGACTGGATCGCCTTGCGCATCGCGCGACGGAACGCCACGCGGTTGCTCAGCTGCTCGGCGACGCCCTGGGCCACCAATTGCGCCTGCGCCTCCGGGTTTTTCACCTCGAGGATGTTGAGCTGCACCTGCTTTTTGGTCAGCTTCTCCAGGTCGGCGCGGATCCGGTCGGCCTCGGTGCCGCGCCGGCCGATGACGATGCCGGGACGGGCGGTGTGGATGTCCACGCGGACCCGGTCACGGGTCCGCTCGATCTCCACGTCGGCGATCCCGGCGCGCTCCAGTCCGGTGGACAGCAGCCGGCGGATCGCGACGTCTTCCTTGACGTAGTCGGCGTACTGCTTGTCGGCGTACCACCGCGACTTCCAGTCGGTGGTGATGCCC
>NZ_JBYCLG010000205.1:0-14181 GCF_057473785.1 Mycobacterium sp. TH-M103 | reverse complement strand
TGAAACGATCGAGCTCGTCCGAGCGATAGGTTCTGACGTGATCGTGGAATGCGGCGACATCGCCCACGCCGACACCGCGGAGCGGCTGGTGGCCACGGCGACCTCGACGGGTCTTCCGCTGCGCGGCGTGTTGCACGCGGCGGCGGTGGTCGAGGACGCCACCTTGACCAACATCACCGACGAGTTGCTCGACCGCGACTGGGCGCCCAAGGTGTACGGCGCCTGGAACCTGCACCAGGCCACCGCCTCGGCGGAGCTGGACTGGTTCTGCCTGTTCTCGTCGGCGGCGGCCCTGCTGGGCTCCCCGGGTCAGGGCGCCTACGCCGCGGCCAACAGCTGGCTGGACGCCTTCACCCAGTGGCGGCGCACCCAGGGGCTGCCGGCCACGGCCATCGCGTGGGGCGCCTGGGCCGAGATCGGCCGCGGTGCCGACTTCGCCGAGGGCAGCGGCGCGGCGATCACGCCCGACGAGGGCGCCTACGCGTTCGAGTCGCTGCTGCGCCACGACCGGGCGTACACGGGTTACACCCCGCTCGTCGGGACCCCGTGGATCGCGTCCTTCGCCGAACGCAGCAAGTTCCTCGAGATGTTCAAGACAGCCGGCGAACAACGTTCGGGTTCCAGCAAGCTGCGCGCCGAGCTGGCCGAGCTGCCGCTCGAGGAGTGGCCAACCCGGTTGCGGCGTCTGCTCTCCGAGCAGATCGGGCTGATCCTGCGTCGCAACATCGATGTGGACCATCCGCTTTCGGAATACGGCCTTGACTCGTTGGGCAACCTAGAGCTGCGAACACACATCGAAGCTCAAACGGGGGTAAGGATCACCTCTGCCGATATCACGACCGTGCGGGGTTTGGCGGATCACCTGTTCGACAAGCTGGCACCCAAAGAGGATGCACCAGCGTGACGGAGAGCTGGACGGCAAAGTGGCCTGGTTTTCAGGAGTTGGAACAGAGGAGGGAAACGTGTTCATAGGTGGAGGCACCGAGCACGACAGCCTGCGGGTGGGGAACGCCTACGACTGGGACCTGAACGGGGGATCAGTCGTGACGTGGCAGCCAACGCCTGGTTCGCTCGCCAAGGCCCGGCAGGCGCCGGTCAGCCCGGTGCCGGCGAGCTCCATGCAGGTCGGCCACCTTCGCGGCTACGTCGAGTTCAAGGAGAAGGGACTCGACTACTCGCGGGCTGTCATGGGCTCCTGGGACGTTCCCGGTCGTTGCGACATCCGCGCGATGACCTACGTCATCAACGCCCACCTTCGTCGGCACGCGACGTACCACAGCTGGTTCGAGTACAACGGTCCCAAGGACATCGTCCGGCACACCATCGCGAACCCGCGCGACATCCAGTTCGTCGCAAAGCAATACGGTGAGATGACGCAGCCGGAGTGGGAAGAGCACGTCCTGGCGACGCCGGACCCGCTGCAGTGGGACTGCTTCCGTTTCGGCATCGTCCAGTACGACGAGCGCTTCGCGTTGTACGCGGTGGTCGACCACCTGCACTGCGACCCGATGCTGATCGCCGGGCTCTACGTCGAGATCCTGATGAACTACACCGCGATCCTGGAGGGCAAGGCGCCGGTCACCCTGCCGCCGGCGGCCAGCTACGACGACTTCTGCCTGCGCGAGGCGCAGACGGTGTCGTCGATGACGCTGGACTCCCCCGAGGTGCGCAAGTGGATCGAGTTCGCCGAGGCCAACGGCGGCACCCTGCCCGACTTCCCGCTGCCGCTGGGTGACCAGTCGATCCCGTGCGGCGGGGACGTGCACGCGGTGCAGTTGCTGGGGCCGGAGCAGACGGCGCAGTTCGAAGCCCTGTGCCAGAAGGCGGGCGCCCGCTTCAGCGGCGGCCTGTTCGCCTGCGCTGCCCTGGCTCACCACGAATTGTCCGGTGCGGACACCTATTACGGGCTCACGCCGACCGACAAGCGCAAGAGCCCGGCGGATTTCATGACGGTGGGTTGGTTCACCGGTGTGGTGCCGTTCACGGTGCCCATCAACCCCAACTCGTTCGGGGAGACCGCACGCGCCGCGCAGGAATCCTTCGACGCGAACATGGAATGCGCGAACGTGCCGTTCGACAAGGTGCTGGAACTGGCCCCGTGGCTGCGCAAGTACGGGCCACAGTTCACCATGATGAGCTACATGGACGCGGGCCTGCCTCCCCTGTCCGCGATCGTGGCCACCGCGCTCGATGGGGTGAACGCGACCGCGTTCACCGACGGCCGCAGCCCGGCCTACATGTACTCGACGGTGTTCCGGCTGTTCGACGAGGTTTCCATCATGGTCTCCTTCCCGAACAACCCGGTCGCCCGCGAGTCGGTGATCCGTTACACCGACGCGCTGAAATCGGCGTTCGACAAGGTCGTCGCGGGCAGCCTGGCCGAGATACCGGTCCGCGCCGCCGGGTGAGGCTCGCCGAGCCCCAAAAGCCCACGCCCGCAGAGTAACCGGCGTCGGTGATGAAAGCTGTTCTGGCTGTCCATGGCACCCGCGGCGATGTCGAGCCCTGCGCCGCGGTCGCCCTGGAATTGCGGCGCCGGGGGCATGACGTGCGAATGGCGGTGCCGCCCAACCTGATCGGATTCGTCGAATCCGTTGGGCTTTCGGCGGTTGCCTACGGGCCCGATTCGCACACGCAGCTGGACGAGGAAGTGTTCCGCCACTTCTGGCGGGTCCAGAACCCGGTCAACGTGTTGCGGCCGGGCGCGGAGTACCTGACGCGGGGCTGGGCGGAGATGAGCACGGCGCTGGTGTCGCTGGCCGAGGGCGCCGACATCATCGTGTCGGGGCAGACCTACCAGGGCGTCGTCGCGAATATCGCCGAGTACTACGGCATTCCGATGGCCGCCATGCATCACTTCCCGCACCGGGTCAACGGCCACATCGTCCCGTATGTGCCCGGGCCGCTGATCCGTACGACGATGCGGGCGCTCTACGGGATGTATTGGTGGATGACGAAAGACGCCGAGGACACCCAGCGGCGCGCCTTGGGTCTGCCCAAGACGTGGCGCTCCTCGGCCAGGCGGATGATCGACGACGGCGCGCTGGAGATCCAGGCCTACGACGCGGTCTACTTTCCGGGCCTCACCGAGGAATGGGACAGCCGGCGCCCGTTCGTGGGCCAGCTGACACTGGAGCTGCCGACAGCGTGCGACGACGAGGTCGCGTCGTGGATCGCGGCGGGGACACCGCCGATCTACTTCGGTTTCGGCAGCATGCGGGTCGAATCGCCCGCCGACGCGGTCGCGATGATCGGCGATGTCTGTGCGCAGTTGGGCGAGCGGGCGCTGATCTGCGCCGGGGTCACCGATTTCGGCGACGCGCCGCACCGTGACAACGTCAAGGTGGTCCGTGAGGTCAATCACGCGGCCGTGTTCCCGTCCTGTCGCGCGGTCGTCCATCACGGCGGCGCGGGAACCACGGCCGCGGGCATGCGGGCCGGCGTGCCCACGCTGATCCTGTGGATCGGCGCCGAACAGCCGGCCTGGGCGTTGCAGGTCACGACGCTCAAGGTCGGCAAGGCGCGGCGCTTCGCGGGAGTGACCAAGAAGTCGCTGCTCAAAGACCTGCGCACCGTCCTGGCTTCGGACTACGTAGCGCGCGCCCGCCAGATCGCCGACCGCATGACGCCGGCCAAGGTGAGCGTGACCACCACCGCCGACCTGCTCGAGGACGAAGTCCGGAGGCATCACCTGATCGCGGCGGGCTCCGGCGGAACGGCGCGGTAGCGGCTGACCGTCGACGCGGCCCTCTTCGCCATGCACATCGGTGGCCCCGGGTGTTAGCCCGTGGCATTCGGGTATTCCGGGGGATTCCGAAACTCGTTCGAACCTCAGTATTTCGAAGGGGACATTTCGTGCGCGCGCAGCACTCGACAGGTAGCCGACTCGAGCCGCGTCCACCCGCCGCCCGGCGGTGCCGACCGTTTGCTGCGCGGTGAGCACCCGAACCGTCTTCGCCCTGACCAGCGCGCGGTCGGGGACCATGTCGTTGTACGAGCTGCTGCGACGAAACGCCAGGCAGTTCACCGTCATCCACGAAACCAACGTGCGCAACGGGTGGAATCCGCCGATGTTCGGGCGGGTGATCCACGACCACACCACGGGCTGTCTGGACCGGGTGCGGGCCGTCCTGAACAGGAAGCGCCGTGCGATCGCCTGGCATCCACCTCGACCTACATCGAAACCAGTCACTCGTTTCTCGAGTCGTACTGGGATCTGGCCCCGGAGTTCTTCCCGCGCACCAAGGTCTTCCATCTGATCCGTAACCCGCTGGAAGTCGCACGCAGCGAATCGAATCGGGAACTGTGGATGACCGAGAACGGCTTGTACCGCTGGTACCGCGCAGCCGACGGCGGGCGTTACAAGCGCTTCGCGCTCACCGAACTCGAGCCCATCTACGGCGGCTTCGAGCTGTCGGAGCTCACACTGTTCCAGCGCTACCTGATCCAGTGGATCGAGCTGGAAAACCGGGCGATGGACTACCTGCGACGCTTCGACATGCACGACCGCTGCCTGACCCTGCACACCCCGCAGGACCTGAACGATCCGCAGATGGCGGCCGCCATCCTGGACTTCGTCGGGGCCGGCCACGGCGACCGGGTGCGGCTGCCGGGAGCCCAGAACCGCAGCCACCCGGGCTTCGAGACGACCCTGGACGACGACGCGCTACGCCAGTGCCGCGACGTCGTCGACGCCCTGCCGGCGAACTACCTCGAGATCTTCCAGAGCGAGCCGTACCGGGGCCTGCCCTGGGCCACGCTGTTGAGCAAGAGCTCGCAACTGCCTGGGGTGCGCTGACTCAGGCGCTGACTCAGGAGAAGCCCGTCCCCTGGGCCAGCATGACGACGCCCAGCACGCCGGCGCTGACGACCAGGATTCGCCGGCTGTGTCTGCGCATCCATCGGTGCGCCTGCAGCGTGATCGCCTCGGTCCGCGCGGGCGCCACCAGGTAACTGACGAGCGGAATCTCGACCAGCACCAGCGTCACCGCGGTGAACGTGACGGCCGCGCCCAGTTGCGTGCCGAACGCGGCCCCGGAGGCCAGGATGGCCGTCAGGGCCGCCAGGTACTGCACGGGCGGGGTCGCCTGCCCCAGACCGACCACGAACGCCACCCAGGGATTGCCGCCACCGAGCGTGTCGCGGGCACGCGAGACCAGCTGGGAGAAACCCGTCGGGGTGCTCGACTGCGGCGACGGCGCGACCGGTCCCCCGGCGGGCACCGGCACCCGGGCCGGCCTGCGCAGTGCGCCGATCGCGGCGACCGACAACGCGAGCACGCCGACGACGATCTGGACGTGGCCGCCGGTGAAACGGGCCATCGTCGCCGTCATGTCGTGCACCAGGCCGGGTAACGCGTCGCGCAGAACCAGCAACGCGGTCAGCCCAGCAACAACGCCCGTTGTCATACCGCCGAGCCAGAACGCGAACAGATTGAGCAACGGCCGGGGCCGCGAGACCAACAGGATGGCGATACCCATGCGCACCGGGTCGGGTGCCGTGACCAGCGCCATCCACAGGACAAAGCCCCACATGACGGCAAACGCTACAAGATTGTACCGGCCCGCACCGGACAACCGAGGAATCGATGCCCGACGGCCGGCCCGGCTAATATCACATCCAGATCACGATCAGCGCGCGAATCGCGATCGCCCGACGTGGATCGATATCGAATTGTAGGGTTGTTGCGTGTCAGGCCGTACTGGTTCTCATGAGGCGGCGAAACCCGGGGGGCTGTTCGACCGCCTAGGCAACTTCGTCATACGGCGCCCTCTGGTGGTCATCGCCGGCTGGATCATGTTCGCCGGCGCCCTGGCGCTGATATTTCCGCCGCTTCCGGTACAGGCAGCCAAGCAGGAGCAAAAGCCCCTGCCGGACGACGCCCCGACGGTGGTCGTGGGCCACGAGATGCAGAAGGCCTTCCACGAAGTCGGCGGGGGCTCCCAAGCGCTGATCATCCTGGTCGACGAGAGGGGCCTGACGCCCGCCGACGAGGACACCTACCGAAAACTCGTCGACACGCTGCAGCAGGACGAGCAGGACAAGAAGGCCAAGATAGCCGTCCAGGACGTCCTGAAAGTGCCGGAGATGCGGGAACTCCTGGCCAGTAAGGACGGCAAGGCGATCAACCTGCCGGTCAGTTTCCCCGGCGAGGCCATGGCGCCGGCGACGCTCGCGGCGTATCGCCACGTCAAGGAGATAGCCCAGCAGGTCACGAAGGGCACCACGCTCACCGCCTACGTCAGCGGGCCGCTCGCGAGCATCGCCGACATCACCGCGATGACCGAAGAGGACGCGCACTTCATCGAGATCACCACCGTGATCTGTGTGCTGGTCATCTTGTTCGTCATCTACCGCAACGTGGTCACCATGTTGGTGCCGCTGGCCAACATCGGTGCATCGATCGGGACCACCCAGGGCGTGTTGTCCGGGCTCGTGGGCGCGGGCCTGCCGTTCAACCTGGAAAGCATGATCCTGATGAGCGCGGTCATGCTCGGTGCGGGAACGGACTACGCGGTCTTTCTGATCAGCCGCTATCACGACTATGTGCGGCACGGCCAGACCTCGGACGAAGCGGTCAAGAACGCGTTGATGTCGATCGGGAAGGTCATCGCCGCGTCGGCGGCCACGGTCGCGGTCACCTTCCTCGCGATGGTGTTCACCAAGCTGCAGGTGTTCTCGGCCGTCGGCCCGGCGATCTCCATCTCGATCGTCGTGGCGTTGTGCTCCGCGGTGACGCTGATGCCGGCCCTGCTCGTCCTGGCGGGACGCCGCGGCTGGATCAAGCCCCGCCGCGAGTTGACCACCCGCATGTGGCGGATCGTCGGCACGCGGGTGGTGCGCCGTCCGCGAATCCACCTGGTGGGCAGCCTGATTGTGCTGGTCGCCCTGGCCAGTTGCACGAGCGTGATGCGCTTCAACTACGACGACCTCAAGACGATGCCGGCCTCCGTCGACAGCTCCAAGGGTTATGACGCGATGAACCGCCATTTCCCGATGAACGCCATGACCCCGATGATGTTGTTCGTCCAGTCCTCCCACGACCTGCGGACCCCGACCGCCCTGGCCGACCTCGAGCAGGTGGCCAACCGGGTGAGCCAACTGCCGAATGTCACCATGGTGCGGGGGCTGACACGGCCCAATGGTGAACGGCTGGAGCAGATGAAGCTGTCCTGGCAGGCCGGCGAAGTCGGGGGCAAGCTCGACGAGGCATCCGGCCAGATCGCCAACCACGGCGACGACCTGGACAAGCTGGTCAACGGCTCCAACCAGCTGGCCGACGCCCTGGCCCAGCTTCGAGACCAGGTCACCGGCACCGTGTCGAGTCTGAGCGGAGTGGTCGGGACGCTGACGGCCATGGAGCAGATGCTGGGCGGTGACAAGGCCATCGCCGCGCTCGACCAGGGATCCACCTACACCGGGCAGATGAAGTCGCTCGGCGACAACCTGGGCGCCTCCACCGCGCACGCCGAGAACACGGCGCAGTGGGCCGGCCCGATGCTGGCGGCGCTCAACGACAGCCCGGAGTGCAATGTCGACCCCGGCTGTGTGCAGTCGCGCGCGGGGTTGGCGGCCCTGGTCGCGGCCGACAACGACGGCACCCTGAACTCGCTGAAGATCATGTCCCGCAATCTGCAGTCGGCCCAGAAAGCGGCAACGATCG
The DNA here is from genome assembly GCF_057473785.1 of Mycobacterium sp. TH-M103. Lineage (NCBI taxonomy): Bacteria > Bacillati > Actinomycetota > Actinomycetes > Mycobacteriales > Mycobacteriaceae > Mycobacterium > Mycobacterium sp. TH-M103. The sequence goes on along the minus strand of NZ_JBYCLG010000205.1, from coordinate 6,518 downwards.
GCCAGACGCTGGACACCGTGCAGCAGACGCTGACGCAGGCATCCAGTGCCATGAAGACGATCAAGGGCCTGCAGGCCACGATGGCGCAGGCGGAACAGGGCTCCAACATGCTGGCCGACGGCAGCCGGGCGATCGCCGGCGGTGTGAAGGCGTTGGTCGAGCAGACCAGGAAGCTGGGCACCGGACTCAACGAGGCGTCGCAATTCCTGTTGAACATGAAGCAGGACGCCGACACGCCGTCGATGGCCGGCTTCAACCTGCCGCCCCAGATCACGACGAGGGAGGAGTTCAAAAAAGGCGCGCAGATCTTCCTGTCTCCGGACGGTCACGCCGCCCGCTATTTCATCCAAAGCGGACTGAATCCGTTCACCACCGAGGCGATGGACCAGGTCAACACGATCGAGAAGGCGGCACGCTCCGCGCTGCCGAACACCGAGCTGGCCGACGCCAAAGTCTCGGTCGCCGGAGTTCCGACGGCGCTCAGGGACACCCGTGACTACTACAACGGCGACATCAACTTCATCGTCATCGCCACGATCCTCATCGTATTCCTGATCCTGGTCGGCCTGCTGCGGGCCATTGTCGCGCCGCTGTACCTCATCGGCTCGGTGTTGCTCTCGTACATGTCCGCAATGGGCCTCGGCGTCCTGGTGTTCCAGATGTTCATGGGCCAGAACCTGCACTGGAGCCTTCCCGGCCTGTCCTTCATCCTGCTGGTCGCGATCGGTGCCGACTACAACATGCTGCTGATCTCGCGGATCCGCGACGAGTCACCGCACGGCGTTCGCGTCGGGGTCATCCGCACCGTGGGCTCGACCGGTGGCGTGATCACCTCGGCGGGACTGATTTTCGCCGCCTCCATGTTCGGCTTGATGAGCGCCAGCATCTACACGATGCTCGAGGCCGGCTTCATCCTCGGCATGGGGATCCTGATCGACACCTTCGTGGTACGCACCATCACGGTGCCGGCGCTGGCCGCGATGATCGGCCAGAAGAACTGGTGGCCGTCGAACCTCGGCAAGACGCCCGCGCAGGTGGTCGCGGCTTACGAGAACAAGCAGCGTCAGCTGGAGCAGATTTCCGAACAACTGGTCCGGATGAAGGTCATTCCCAGCCCCAGATCTCACGTCCCGGCGCCTGCGCCGCAGGCACATGGTCATGCACCGGGGGCGCGCAAGGCGTCCAACGGTCAACGACCGACCGCACACGTCCCCAACCATGCGCTCCCCTTGTTCGACCTCAGCGGCATGTCGACGCAGCTCACGGACGACCTGGTCGAACCGAGACGTGATGCGGTGTCCGCCAACGGTCGCCGCAACGGCAACCACAAGCGCAGAGTCGACCGCTACCTGGGTCACTCGCTGCCGCTGTTCGGCCCGGACGTCCTGTCGCACGCGCTCGTCAGCGTGGGAACGAACGGCCACACCAACGGGAGCAACGGGAATCACGCCGAGGCCGATACCGAGCAGGCAGGCGACCAGGACGAGTCGCTCCCCCTGTTCGGCCCCGAGGGACGGTGAGTAAAAGACTAGGCGTCTAGCCTGGTGAACTCGTCCTGCCGGTAGAGTTCGACACACTGCGAGCGCCGGATCTTGCCGCTCGTGGTGATGGGGATCGAGCCGGGCGAGACGAGAACCAGATCCGCGACGCGGAGCCCGTGGGATTTCGAAATCGCCGAAGTGACTTCACGTTTGACCACGCGCAACCTGTCCATCGCGTCTTCGTCGGACTCGCCCTTCTTCTTGAGTTCGATGATGGCGACCAGCTTTTCGACGCCATTGCCCGGGACCGCGATGGCCGCGCAGCGCCCCGCGGTGACCTCCTGGATGGTGGCCTCGATGTCGTCGGGAGAGTGGTTGCGCCCGTAGACGATCAGCAGGTCCTTGATGCGGCCGATGATGAACAGCTCGCCGTTGGAGAAGAATCCCGAGTCCCCGGTGCGCAGCCACGGCCCCTCGGGGGTGCCTTCCGAGGGATTTACGATGCGGGCTCCGAACGTTTCCGCGGTTTCTTCGGGTTTGCGCCAGTACCCGGCCGCGACGTTGTCGCCGTGCACCCAGATCTCGCCGACGGCCCCGTCCGCGCACTCGGTGCGGGTGTCCGGATCGACGATGCGCACCAGCTGCGATTTCGGGACACCATAGCTGATCAGCGGTGTGCCGCTTCCGGTTGCGCATCGCTGTGCTTGGCCGGCGGGTAGTTTCTCGGAGTCGAAGTGAACGGTGTGGGGTGGCTCGCCCACATTACGGGTCGCGATGTACACCGTCGCTTCAGCCATGCCGTACGAAGGCCGCAGCGCCGCAGGATCGAGATTGAACGCGGCGAACCGGTCGGCGAACTGCTTGAGGGTCTTGGGCTGTACCCGCTCGCTGCCGTTCTGGATGGTGTGCACACCCCCGAGATCAAGCCCGGCCATGTCCTCGTTGGAGGTCTTGCGCATGGCCACTTGGAAGGCGAAGTTCGGTCCGCCCGAAAATGTGCGACCCGGGCGCGCCAGCATGTGCAGCCATCGGGCGGGTCGCTGCAGGAATGCGACCGGGCTGGTGAGAACGCTGGGTACTCCTGCCAGAATCGGCATGACTATTCCCAGGAGTAGCCCCAGGTCGTGGTAGAACGGCAGCCACGACACCACAGTGAGATCCGGCGGGGGCATTCCACCGTCGAGGGCGAAGTAATCCGCCATGATCTGTTCGAAGTTGGCGAAAACGTTCTTGTTGGAGACCGTCACACCGGCCGGCGTGCGGGTCGAACCCGACGTGTACTGCAGGTATGCCGTGTCCATGGAGCCGCTGCCGGCGTCACGGGATCCCGGCCGGGGGCCACTCTGACGGGAATCCAGGTCCAGCCGGTCCACTTCGATGATCGACGGCGCGGGCCGCCCCTCCTGCGCCTGCCCGAAGGGGCTGACGTTGTCGATGACCGCCGAGGTCGTCAGGATGACCGCCGGCGAGGTGTCGGCCAGCACCGACGTGGTTCGCTCGTCGTGGACACCGCCGAAGGGAACCGAGAGCGGAACCGCGACGAGCCCGGCCTGCAGCGCGCCGAGAAAGCCCACGATGTACTCGAGACCCTGAGGGGCCAGGATCAACGCCCGGTCGCCCGCCGAACCGTGAGCCCGCAACTGGGTACCGAGATTCAGCACTCGCCGGTACAGTTGCGACCACGTCAGCGGTATCGCGACGCCGTTCCAATCGTGTTCGTAGTCAAGGAAAGTGAACGCCGTGTCATTGGGCTGCAGGCTCGCGCGTTCGCGCAGCACTTCAGGAATCGAAGACTGAACCACGGGGACAGATTACCTTTGTTACGGGCCGTTGTGACCGAGACTCGGAAGTTGCCAGGATACCAATCCGCCGCCGCGCCGGGACGCGAACCCAAAGCCCTGCATGCCGTACCGGCCATAAACTACCGTGGACGCGGTGGATAACCGCCTCGCACACATGGACCAGGCCTCGTTTCTGGGCCTGCGGGCGCTCGGCTATGGCGCGCTCGTTCAGTTCAGCTGGGTTTACAACCGCCCGGTGAATATGGACGGATTGCGCCGTTTCCATCACAACCTCGGGTACGGGCTGCTGGGACGGCGGGTCGAACGGTCACCGATCCCGTTCGCGCGCGACCGGTGGGTGATCTCCCGGGGTCGCGCCGACATCGACGTCGCCGAAACACCGCGTCCGCGCGCGGACCTGAGCGCATGGCTTCTCGAGCGGGCGCGGCTGCCGCTGGACCCCGAATACGGGCCGAGCTGGCATCTCGGGGTGTTGCCGCTGCTGGACGGCGGCACCGCCGTCACCCTGGTGACCTCGCACACGCTCGTCGACGGGCTCGGGATTTTGCAGGCGATCGGCGACGCGGCCCACGGGCGGACGCGCCACCTGGGCTATCCCCTCCCCCGTTCCCGCACCCGCAGGCGGGCCGTGCTGGAGGACGGCCGGGCGTTCATCGCCTCGGCGCCCGAGCTGGGGCGGGCGGTGGCCGCGACGGTGCGCATCGCCCGGAAGCGGCGCCAGGACGTCGCCGCATCGATCGCGTCGGCACCCCCCTCACCGCGGGGAGCCGGCGACGACCAGCCCGTCACGGTGCCCGCGGTGACCGCCTACGTCGATCTGGCCGAGTGGGACGCACGCGCGAAAAGCATTGGCGGCAACGGGTACACGCTGTTCGCGGCATTCGCCGGCCGGCTCGGCGCCAGGATGGGCCGCATCTGCGACGACGGAACGGTCACCCTGTCGTTTCCGGTCAGCAACCGCACCGAGGACGACACGCGGGGAAACGCTTTGGTGTTCCCGGTGATCTCCGTCGATCCGGCGAACCTGGCCTCCGATCTCACCGAGGTGCGGCTCAAATTCAAACAAGCCTTCGCCGACCTGGCCGAAACCACCGAGGAGTTGTTGGCGCCGCTGCCGCTGACGTCGCTGACGCCGAAATGGGTGGCGCGCCGGGCGGCGGGCATGGGCCTGGGCACCGCGGATCTTCCCATCGGCTGCTCGAATGTCGGGGACACCGACCCGGTGGTGAACCGGCCCGACGGCACCGAGGCCGACTACGCATCGGGGCGACTGATCGAACCGGACATCAACAAGCACAGCCTGGAGCGCATGGGCGGCCAGTTGTTCCTGGTGTCCGGGCGCAGCTGCGGGAAGCTGTGGATCTCGGTCAACGCCTACCTGAGCGGGCGCAACAACTCCCCGGACGCGCTGCGCGACGTCACCTCTCGCACTTTCGCCGACTTCGGCCTGACCGCCGAGATCCTGCACTGAACGACCGGCGACGGCCGTCAGTCCATCGGCTGGCGGCTCGCGTTGTCGAGCGGAATGGGCTTGTGCCACTTCCGGTCGTGCGCGGCCCCGATCTGCCGCATGATGGCGAGCGCGGCACCGAGGCCGTGCAGCCGGCGCAGTCCTTGCAGCATCGCCACATTGGCGCCCAGCTCATAGCGCCAGCTGCCGTAGTGGCCGTTGGCAGTCCTGCGGCCGAAGTGGTTGATGTAGGCCATCTCGGTGGTGTAGACGCCGAATCCGGCGCGCCGCGCGCGTAACGCCAGGTCCAGATCGATTCCCCATCCGTAGCGCTTGAAGTTGGTCAGGTCCAACCCGCCGGCCCGTTGCCAGCATTCGCGCGAGATCATCAGCGCCGTACCCTCCACGGCGGGCACCACCCGGTACTGCGGCCGGGGCCGATAGTCGGCGGCGTGCGGTTCGCTGTCGTCGACGGCGTAGGGAAACCCGTGGTCGATCATGGGTCCGACGATTCCCGCGTCGGCGGGCAGGCGCGAGTCCAGGAACGCGCCGACGAATCCCTTGGAGAGCCGGGTGTCGTTGTTCAGTGTCATTGCGTGGGTGTAGCCCTCGGTGAACGCGATGCGGAATCCGTGTTCGCTGCCGCCGGCCCAGCCGAGGTTCGCGCCCGGGGTGATCACCCGTTCGGTGCCGACCCGGCGATAGTCACCCCGGTTGTCCACGATCAGATAGTCGGCGCCCTCGCGCTCCAGATCGCCCACCAGGGCGTGGGTGTACTCGTGCTGCCCGAACACCGGGACCGTAATCAGGAGTGACACGAGCCAACCGTACCGTGGTGTCGGATGCGCCGGCGGCCGATCGGGGGCCGAGGCGACACCCCATCGCGCCGCGCGCGTTCGAACATCATTGCGGCTACGCCCCTTTCGCCAACTCGACGGGGCCGTGCCGACACTTCGCCTGCGCGAAGCGTCGCGCGGAGGCGAACTCGCGCACGGGCGCCGAAACCGCCGTTTTCAACCGCGTCCATCGCTCCGGGCCCAGCACCGCCGCCAGCAGAGGCAGCGGCAGCCACACGGGCAACCACCACAGTCCCGCGATGATGCGAACACGCGTCGCCGATGCCGGATCCACGATGAGCCAGGTGAGAATCCGCAGCTGGTCAAGCCAGTACCGGCGGTTTTTCATGACGAGCGCCGTCTCCGTCGACCCGGTGTGGCTGCGCACCGACAGTTCCTGCGGGACGAAGCAGACGTCGCAGCGCAGCATCAGCCGCAACCACATGTCCAGGTCGACGAGTTGGTAGACGTCCTCGCGGAAGCCCCCCACGTCCAATGCAACCCGGCGCCGGAACATCACGCAGGTCGGTTCGCCGATCCAGTTGCCGTTGCCGCCCCGCAATGCGATCTGCGCGACAAGTGAAGATCCGCGGTTGTGTTCGCGGAGCCTCCAGAAGTGGCGGTGCATCGTGCCGTACCGCCTCTTCCACCTGCGGCTGTCGCTGACCACCTGCCGCGGCGCAAACGCCATGCCCACGGCTGGGTCGTCGAAGCATTGCGCGAGCGTCCGCAGCGCCCCCGGGAGCAACCAATCGTCGCCGTGGACGAACTGGACGTAGTCGCCGCGGGCCTCTTCCAGACACCGGTTGTGGTTGCCGTTGAGGCCAGCGCGAGAGTAATTGCGGATGAGCCGGTCCCCCGGCCTGAGCAGACGCGCGGCGACCGCGGCGCCGCCGTCGGAGGATGCGTCGTCGACGACGACGATCTCGAATTCGATGCCGTCTTGGTC